>NZ_JBDKXB010000029.1:0-38576 GCF_041197575.1 Thioalkalicoccus limnaeus
TGGGAGGCCGGCATGCAACGCTGGCCGGACGCGACCGTCACGCACTTCGGCCTTGGCAACGCGCGCTACCGAAACGGTGACACCACCGGCGCCGCATCCGCGTTCCGCGATGTCGTGGCGCTGGACCCCGGGCACGTGGCCGCACGATACAATTTGGCCCGGCTGCACCTGGACGCCGGCTGCACCGAGGCGGCGCGCCGCGAGGTCGCGCTAGCACGCGAGCACCTCGCCAGACTGCCGGCGATGGCGGAAGCACTCGTCGCGCTGGAACAGGAGCTCGCCGAACGCCCCGACCGCGGTCGCGCCTGCCGATTATCCATCGATTGATTCCCCGTTCTCTCTGGCGCTGACGTGGACGCCTACTCGGGCATCCACTTGGCGCCCAAACGGGATCCTTGTCCGGCCGATCACAAGAAACCGCGGCCGGCTTAGCATGCCTCCCTGTTGTCAGCTTCCCTCGAGGTGTTACCAAACCTATAATCGTGCCCGCCGCGAATCCGACTAGGGGGAGAATTCCAAGGTGTCGTCTGCTCGCCAACTCGTCGTCGCCGGGGGCCTGTACCTCGGCGGCTGCTGTTTCTCGATGGCCTTTGCCCAAGGACCGGCCGTCGCCGGTTCACCGCTTACCACCGCCGCGCTGCCCGAGATGGTGGTCACGGCGACCAAGACCGGCGTCGATCCGGCCTCGGTGCCCTTCACCGTCCACTCTGTGGACGCCACCGAGATTCAACGCCAACCGCAGCCCTATCTGACGAATATCGGGGAGCTGATTCGCGATCTGCCCGGGGTCAGCGTCGGTCAGGTCTATCCGCTCGGCCCGCCCTGGATCCAGTTGCGCGGTACCGGCTACTTCGTCGGCCGCACCATCTACGTCGTCGATGGCTTACCCTTGCTCGAGCCCATCGTCTCCACGACCATCCACCCGAACGATGTCGAGCGGATCGATGTCGTGCTCGGCCCATCCTCGGCCCTGTATGGCCCGAACGCATCCGGCGGCGTCGTCAACGTCATCACTCGTCGCGGCGCGCCCGGCATGGGGGCGACCGGGGCAATCGCTTATGGCAGCTTCGATACCTGGCGACCCCAAGCCAGCGTCGGCGGCGGCAGCGGGGACATGGATTACTACCTGTCCTATTCCGGCGATATCTCCAACGGCTACCCCTTCAACCCCGTCAGCGCCGGGATCGAGCTGTGGGATCTCGGTCAGCGCCAGTACCTGCCATCGGCGACGCTGACCGATGCGGCCTATGAAAAACACCATGTCTCCACGAGTCTCGGGTGGCGAAACGCGCAAGGTGCCAGCGTGCGGCTCGCGGCCAACTATATGAACGCCGATCAGGACGCCGGACAACCGAACCGAACCATCACCGATGACGGCGACCAACTGATCACGAGCCTGACCGCCGAGGTGCCGGTCGCCGACACCGCCATCGTGCGGTTTCGTGGTGGCTACCAGTATTTCAACCGGCCCTCGACCAACACCGGCGGTTTGACGCTCGATGGAGCGCGCAACCTGGTCCTCAATTCGACCCCGACCCTGAGTGGCCTTTGGGGGCCGCGGACCTTCATCCCACTGGAACTGCAGACCGACCTGTTCCTCGGTGACAACAACATCCTGACCGGCGGCGTCTTCTTCAGCCACCTCGATGACAATCGGTCGAATCGCTCCGCGGCGACCGGACAACTGTTGTCGAAATCCTCGTGGAAGACCGACAACCTGGCCTTTTATCTTCAGAATCAGACCTTCCTGCTCGATGACCGGCTGTCGTTGGTCGCCGGCCTGCGCCACGACTCGTGGAAGTACTATGACATCTTCGATTCCGGCTCGACGAATCGCACCCCGCCCGATGTCAGCAAACACTACACCACCTATCGCGGTGGGGCACGCTTTCAGGTCAACGATCAGCTCGCGCTGCGCGGCTCGGCCGGCACGGCTTTCTGGCCGGGCGCCACCATCTGGTTCTTCCAGAACCTCAGCACCGGTATGACCTGGCGCGAGGCGAACCCGAATCTCGATCCGGAGAAGACCTGGATGGTGGATCTCGGGGCCGATATGCAGTTCCCGACGACGGGCGCCCAGTTGGGCCTGACCGCCTACTACGGCAAGATCACGGACATGGTCTCCTATCGCTATGACGAGAACCCCGATCTGCCGGGCGGCTCGATCATCCGCACCCAGAACCTCGGCGGCGCCGAGATCTACGGCCTCGAGATCCTCGGCACCCAGCCGATCACCGAGCATCTGTCGTTCCGCGCCTCCCTGACGCTGAACCGTTCGCGGATCGAGGACACGGGCACGCTCGATGGCAATCAGTTGCGCAATGCACCCGACTACCATGGCAGCATCGGCTTCCAGTACCTGAACCCGACACTGGTCAATGCCGACCTGCGACTGCGCTTCTCCGATTCGCGCTACTACGACGACGAGAACACCGACCTGCCCTACTTCCTGATGGACGCCTACGAGACCCTCGACCTCAAGGTCTGGCGCGACTGGAAAGTGGCCAAGGATCTGACCTTGACCACGTCGCTGTCGGCGATCAATCTGCTCGACCAGGACTACCAACTGGAGCTCCACTATGTGGCACCAGGCCGTTATCTGGAGGGTCAGGTCGCGCTGCATTACGCGTTCTGATCGGCCGCACTGAAGACCCCTGTGCATCGAATCGGCCTGCCGGCCCTGCCGCCACTCGTCATCGCGCTGTGCTGGTTCCTCGGCGCCGGTGCACTGGCCGCACCCGAGCCGATCGGGGCGACGACGCTGACGATCGGCATCGGGCGCGACTTCTTCAACGGGCCCGAAGGCCAGGTCTACGTCCACGGCTCGACGAACACCTGGGAAGGGCTGACGCGGCTCGATGACCGTCTGACGGCGCAACCCTGGCTCGCCGAGGCGTGGCACACGCCCGATGACGGCCGCACCTGGGTCTTTCGGTTGCGGACCGGCGTGCGCTTTCACGACGGCTCGCCGCTAACCGCCGAACGCGCGGCCGAGACGCTGAACCGGCTGCGCGCCCACCCGCGTTTCGACCCCAATGGGCTGTTCGACGACGTCGAATCCATCACCGCGGTCGGCGAACGCGACCTGGTGTATCGGCTGACGGCACCGGTCCCGTTCTTTCCGAAGGCGGTCAGCTACTATGGCAGCCCGATCGTCGCACCGGAGACCCTGACCGCGGATGGCCGGATGGAGGGCCTGATCGGTACCGGCCCCTTTCGTCTCGGCCGCATCCGACGCGGCGACAGCCTCGAGGTGCTGGCGTTCGACGACTATTGGGGCGGCCGGCCGGCCTACGACCGCGTCCTGTTCCGGACCATCCTCGATGCCGATTCGCGTTTGCTCGCGCTACGCGCCGGGCAGATCGACGCGATCGTCGATTTCGGTGGCATCCTGCCACAGCAGGCGCCAGACCTCGCGCGTGTCAAAGGGGTCACGGTCAAGCACCGCGAGTTGGCCAACACGCACCAGGTTCAATTCAATTGTCGGCGCGGCCCCTTCGCCGAACGCGCCTGGCGCGAATGGTTCGCCAGTCGGCTCGACCGAGCCGCCCTGGTCGGGGTCTTCGCACCGGGGGCCGGCGTGCTCGCGCGCGACCCTCATACGCGGCTCGATCCGGATGTCGCATTCGGCTGCATCGCGCCCCCGCCGCCGATGGCGCCGCCCGGTGAGACGCGACCGGCCGACCCGCTGATCCTTCTGCTGCATAATGGCTTCGCCGGGCGGCTGCCGTATCTGGAGTTCGCCCAAGTCATCCAACAGCACTTGCGGGAGGCCGGTCTGCCGACCGAGATCCGGATCCAGGAGCCGGGGGCTCACCGCCGAACCCGGTTGGCTGGTGACTACGACCTGTTGATCGGGCCGACCGGCTTCCTGACCGGCGACCCGGATCATCACTATGCGAATTTCGTCGCCGGAACGGCGCCCTTCTCGGGAGGTTGCCGGGATCCGGACATCGAAGAGCTGATCGCGACCGCCCGCCACGAGACCGACCCGGCACGGCGACGCGACCAGTATCGCCGCCTCTGCGAATGGGTCGCGACCGAGTGGCCGATGATACCGCTCTACCACGAGGTCGCCCTCTACGCCCACCGCGAGACGGTCGCCGACCTGGAGATGGACGTGATCTTCCGACCCTGGCTCGACCGCGCGCGACCCGCGGCTGGACGATGAGTGGCGCGTTGCCGATCACGGACCTGACCGACCCGGATGCCTGGGCGCAGGCCTGGGCAGCCCAGCAGCAGGACGCGCTGCTGCTGCGCAGTCAACAGCGGCACCCGGAGCGCTGGCAGGCCTTCTACGACCGCTTCGGGCCACGCCTGCGCGAGCTGAGCGGCTTCGACCGGGCGCAGGGCATGCACCTGGTCGAGGCCATGATGCGCGGCGGCCTGCTCCATCCGGGCGACCGGGTCGCCGACCTCGGCTGCGGCTCGGGCTGGCTCGCCCGACCCATGGCCTGCCTCGGCTTGGAGGTGTCGGCGATCGACTCGAGCGCCACGATGCTCGCTCGCCTGGCCGATGACGCCGCCGCGGACGGATGCCGGCCGATCCAGAGGCGGCACCAGTGCTGGACCGGCTTCGAGCCGGATCCCCCGCTCGATCTGGCGCTGGCGGCCTTCTTCCCGCCGGCGCTGAGCCCGGACGGGGTCGCCCGCCTCGAGCGCATCGGCCGCTCGCGCGCGATCCTGCTCGCCGATGGCCGGCCGGGCCTGCCGTGGATCCGCGAGCTGTGGCAACGGCTGCTCGGCCAGGATCCCTACACCGGGGTCCACCACGAGCCATTCTTGCTCAATTATTTGATCGCCAGCGGCCGGCGGCCGAATCTGCTGCGCTGGCCGCTCGATCAACGGCTGTCGGTCCCCTACGAGGATTTGCGCGGCTTCTACCGCGGCTACTTCGCGATCTTCGGGGCCGAGGCGGCCGCCGTGGACCGCGCGCTGGAATCGATTCTGGCCGACTACCGCGACGGGTCCCAGGTCCGCGCCGACGGCCGCATCGGCATCACGCTGATCTGGTGGAGCGACGCTTGGGCCTGACCCCCCGCTGGCGGCGGTTGCTCGCGCTCGGCGCGCGTCTGGGCCTGACGCTGTTCGCGATCTCGCTCTTGACCTTCGGGCTCCTGTACCTGGCCCCTGGCGACCCTGCCGATGTGATCCTCGGCGCCCAGAGCGAGACGGCCACCCCCGACAAGGTCGCGGAGCTGCGCGAGCGGCTCGGTCTCGATCGGCCCTGGCCGGAGCAGTACCTGGACTGGCTCGCGCGTGCCATGCGTGGCGATCTCGGCGCCTCGTTCGCGAGCGGCGAACCGGTTGCGACGCTGATCGCGGAGCGATTCGGCGCGACGCTCGAACTGGCGGCCGCGACGCTGGTTCTGATCCTGGTACTCAGCAGTCTGACCGGTCTGCTCGCGGCCGCCCGTCCCGCGGGGCTGTTCGATCAGGGCTTGCGCTGGCTCGCGATCCTGACCCAATCGGTGCCGGGCTTCCTGCTCGGCCTGATGCTGATCTATGTCTTCGCGCTGACGCTTGGCTGGCTTCCGGTGTTCGGGCGCGACGGATTCGCGTCACTGATCCTGCCGACGATCGCGCTGGGTCTCGGGGCGGCATTGGTCCAGGGACGCATCCTGCGCGCCGAACTGCTGGAGGTACAGGGCCAGGATTACGTGCGCTTCGCCCGCGCCAAGGGTCTGTCCGAATCCCTGATCCTGTGGCGCCACGTGCTGCGCAACGCGCTGACCGGGATCCTGACCATCTGGGGCACGACGGTCGGCCGACTGCTCGGGGGTGCCGTCCTGATCGAGACGGTGTTCGCGTGGCCGGGGCTCGGCCGCCTGCTGGTCGAGGCCGTCATCGGCCGCGACCTGCCGGTGATCCAGGGCGCGGTCCTGGTCCTGACGCTCGCCTATGTCGGCGCGAACCTGCTCGTCGACCTGCTCCAGGGTCTGCTCGATCCGAGATTGGCAGCCGCGCCTTCAGGAACCCACGATGACCGCTGAGCGCCGCATCAACGCGCTGACCCTCGCGGGTGGCGTCCTGCTCGCCCTGCTCGTGACGCTCGTCGTCTTCGGTGGCGCCATCGCACCGCACGACCCGAATCAGATCGATCTGACCCAACGCTTGCAGGCACCGAGCTTGGCCCATCCCTTTGGCACCGATCAGCTCGGCCGCTGTGTCGCCAGCCGGATCCTGGCCGGCGCCGCCATGACGCTGAGCGCCGGGGTCGGAGCCTCGCTGCTGGCCTTCGCGGCCGGCCTGATCATCGGCGTCGGTGCCGGGCTCCTCGGCGGTCGTGGCGACTGGCTCTTGATGCGCCTCGTCGATGTCGCGCTGGCCTTCCCCGGTCTGGTGCTGGCCCTTGTCCTCGCCGGGTTCCTGCCGCCGTCGCCGACCAGTCTGACGTTCGCCCTGGCGCTGGCGGCCTGGCCCTGGTGGGCACGGCTGAGCCGCGGGTTGGCGCGCGAGGCCGCGACCCGCGAATACGTCGTCGCGGCCCGCGCGCTCGGGCTCGGCTGGCCGCGGCTCCTGACGCGCTACCTGCTGCCCCAGCTGTGGCCGTCGCTCAGCATCGCGCTGGCGGTGCGCACCGGCGGGCTGCTCGCGGCCGTCGCCGGCCTCAGCTACCTCGGTCTGGGGGCCCAGCCGCCAACCCCGGAATGGGGCCGGATGCTCGAGGAGGCCAGGGTGCACATGGGCCAGGCGCCCTGGCTGATGCTCGCCCCCGGGCTCGCGCTGACGGTCGCCATCGCCGCATGCCACCTCTTCGCCGAAGGCCTGCGTGACCAACTAGCCATGCGCCGGACCGAACCCGTGTGAGTCGCGAGCAGTCCCTGTCTCAACCGCGGCTCGAGGCGACCGGGATCGAGGTCGTGGTCGCGACCCGCGGCGGCGAACGGTGCCTGCTGGCCGGCCTCGATCTCAGGGTCGAGTCCGGCGAGATCCTCGGGCTGTGCGGCTCGAGCGGCGCCGGCAAGACCCTGACCGCGTTGACCCTCGGTGGCCTGCTGCCACCGCCATTGCGGTGGCGCGCGGGGTACATCCGCGTCGCGGGTCGGCTCCTTGAGCCGGGCCTGGTCCAGGAATGGCGCGAGATCCGTGGCCGCGGGGTCTTCGTGCTCTTCCAGTCGCCAGGTCTGGCCCTGAACCCGCGTCTGCGCATCGGGCTACAGATCGCCGAGACGCTGGTCAGCGCGCACGGCCTCGCGCGCCGCCCAGCCACACGCGAGGCCGCCCGGCTGCTGGAACGGGTAGGCCTCACGGCAGCAACCACCCGCGCCTACCCCTTTCAGCTCAGTGGTGGCATGCGCCAACGCGTGCTGATCGCGATCGCGATGGGTCTGCGCCCGAGCGTCGTGATCGCCGACGAGCCGACCACCGGCCTCGATCCAGCCCGTCGCGACGCGATCCTGGAACTCTTGCGCGAACTGGTCGCGGACACCGACGCGGCCCTGCTGATGATCAGCCACGACCTGGAGGCGCTCGCGCACCTGTCACGACGCATCGGCGTGCTCGACGCCGGACGGCTGGTCGAGATCGCGCCGACTGCCGAGCTGTTCGCCCGCCCGCGCGCGGTCGCGACCCAGCAGCTCGTCGCCAGCCTCGCGGCACTGCGTGCGGCCGATGACCAGCCCGTTGATTGAACTGATCGGCATCGCCCACGACTACCCGAACCCGGCCGGCGCGGGCCGCCGGCGCGTGCTCGATGGCATCGACCTGCGCCTTGGTCCCGGCGAGCGGCTCGGGATCATGGGGCCGAGCGGGGCAGGCAAGAGCACGCTGGCGCGGATCCTGATCGGCCTCGAACCGCCGAGCCAGGGACGCCTGTGCTTCGCCGGCCACGAGCTCGACCCGCGGCGCCGACCTGACCGGGCCCGGCTGCGCGAGGCGGTGCAGATGGTCTGGCAGGATCCGGCGCTTTATCTGAACCCGCGGCTCTCGGTCGAGCAACAGATCGAGGAGGCGCTCGCGCTGCGTCGCCCGCGACTGTCGCGGCCGGACCGGCGGGTGGCCACCGCGGCCCTGCTCGCCCAGGTCGGGCTGCCTCCCGACCTGCTGCCGCGACGCCCCCACGAGATCAGCGGCGGTCAGGCCCAACGCGTCGCCATCTCGCGGGCCTTGGCGCGCGCACCGCGCCTGCTCGTCTGCGACGAAATCCTCGCGAACCTGGACTTGCCGGCCCAACTGGCGATCCTCGATCTCCTCGCCCAACTCCACGCCGAGACGGGCCTGGCCCTGATCCTGATCGGCCACGATATCCGCCCCATCGCCCGCCTCTGCCAGCGCGTGATCTGGCTCGATCAGGGACGGATCCTCACCACCGCGCCCGAGTCAAACGCGATCCGAACGGCGGCCAAGCCCGACCGCTGAGCCGACCAAGGACGAGATCCTGATCAGGGGGCGGCCGGTCTCTCCGGGTCGTCGATCAGAAAACCACGCAGAAACACGCGGATCAGGTCCGGGGCCTCGGTCGCGAGGGCGAGCCGCTGCGGCTCGAGCAGCCACACATAAACCAGACCCGTGAAATACGACTCCAACGCCGCGACGGCCAGTTCCGGCGTGACGCCCGGCCGAATCCGGCCCGCGCGCGCGGCCGCTTGGAAACAATCGAGAAAGACTTGTACCCCTTGTCGCCGGCCCTCGAGCTCGGCGTCGCGCCAATCGGGATGACCGAGGTCCCGCTCGCAGCGGTGCAACACGATCGTGTAGACCCGCCGCAGTTGCGGATCCTGCGTCACGCGCTCGAGCGCGGCCAGGCACAGCTGCTCGATGACCCGGACCGGATCGCTGTCCGGTGCCGCGCGGAAGTCCTCGCGCAGACGCTCCAGCGGCAAGCGCACCCGTTCGAGCATCGCCGAATAGAGCTCGGCCTTGTCACGGAAGTGCCAATAGAGGGCACCACGGGTCAGGCCCGCCTCGCGTGCGATGGCCTCGAGGGTCGCCTGCGAGACGCCACGTTCCAGGAAGACCCGCTCGGCGGCGTCGAGCAATCGATGGCGGGTCTGTTCCGCCTCTTGTTTCGTTCGTCTCATCGTTGGGCACTTGACAGAATAGGGACCGAGATTAGTATACATACATGATTGTATCTTTCGACCATGCCTCTCGGCGGAGACCCTCGTCGATGTCCATCCTCTCCCTGTCTGGTCCGGCGCGATCGCGGATCGGCCCGATCCTGCTCCTTGGCGCCGGCCTGACACTGACCGCCTGTGGTCCCGGCGACGGCGATTCGGACCCGGCCAACCAAGGCGGTCGCCCTCCCCCGTCGGTGACCGTGACCTCGGTGGCGAGCGCGACTGTACCAGTGTTCGGCGACTATGCCGGCCGCGTCCGCGGTTCGCGCGAGGTCGAGGTACGCGCCCGTGTCTCCGGGATCCTCGAGGAGCGCCTCTATACGGAGGGTCAAGCCGTCGAGCAGGGCGCGCCCTTGTTTCGCATCGACGCGGAACCCTACCAGATCGCGCTGCGCATGGCCGAGGCCGAGCGGTCCAATGCCCAGGCCGGCCTGAACCAGGCCGAGCGCGAATGGCGGCGGATCGCCGATCTGCACCAGCGCGATGCCGTCAGCACGCGCGATCGGGATCAGGCCCTGTCGGAGCTCGAACTGGCCCGGGCGCGGCTCGACCTCGCCACAGCCGCGGTCGCCGATGCCGAGCGAAACCTGCGCTATACGACCGTCGCGGCCCCGATCGCGGGCACCACGGCCCTCGAGAGCCTACCGGAGGGGAGCCTGATCGAGCGCGGCACGCTGCTGACCTCGCTGATCCAGCACGACCCGATTCACGTGCGTTTCGCGCTGCCCGAGCGGGATGCCGCGATCCAACGTGCGGCGCGCGAGGCCATGTCGGGACACCGCCGCGTTCACCCGCACGAGGTCGAACTCCTGTTGCCCGATGGTCGCGTCTACGAGCATCGGGGCGAGGTCGATTTCACCGATAGCAGCATCGATCCGCGCACCGGCACCGTATCGGCGCGTGCGGTGTTTACGAACCCCGACCGGCAGGTGGTCCCCGGCCAGTTCGTGCGGGTGCGCATCCTGGTACAGGAACTGTCCGGCGTCTTCCCGGTAGACCAGACCGCGGTGGGTCAGGATCGCGACGGGGCACGGGTCTTCGTCGTCGATGACGAGGGCCTCGCGCGCAGCCGTGCGGTCAAGCTCGGTCCGATCGTCGACGGCCGGCGGCTGGTCCTCGAGGGTCTGGCCGACGGCGATCGGCTGATCACCAACGGCCATGTAGGTCTGAGCGACGGGATGCCGGTGGCCGTCGCCGAAGATCAGGGGCAGGATCCGTAATGCTGCGTTTCTTCATCGATCGCCCCATCTTCTCGTCGGTCGTCTCGATCGTCATCATCGTCGCCGGTCTGGCCGCGCTGCGGGTCTTGCCGGTCGAACAGTATCCCGATGTGGTCCCACCGCAGATCGTCGTCCAGGCGAGCTATCCGGGCGCCAGCGCCCAGGTCCTGTCGGAGGCCGTCGCGGCACCGCTCGAACAGGAGATCAATGGCGTCGACGACATGCTCTACATGGAGTCGTCGAGCACCGATGCCGGCTCGATCCAGATCACCGTGACCTTCGAGATGGGTACGGACCCGGATCAGGCGGCGATCAACGTCAACAACCGGGTGCAGGCCGCGCTGCCACGCCTGCCTCAGGCGGTGCGCGACCAGGGGGTACGGGTCCAGGCGCGCTCGACGAATATCCTGATGGTCGCGGTGCTGAGCTCGCCGGACGGCCGCTACGACCCGGTCTTCATCAGCAACTACGCGCTGCTCAACATCCTCGATGAACTGGTCCGGCTGCCGGGTGTCGGCGATGCATCGCTGTTCGGCGCCCAGGATTACTCGATGCGCATCTGGCTGCGGCCGGACAAGCTCGCCGAGTTCGACCTGACACCGTCCGATGTCGCCACCGCGATCCGCCAACAGAACGCCCAGTTCGCGGCCGGCCGCATCGGCGCGGAACCGGCCCCTCCTGATCAAGCCTTCACCTTCGCGGTCACGACCCGCGGCCAGCTCGCCGACCCGGACGAATTCGAACGCATCATCCTGCGCGCCGAACCCGACGGCCGCACCCTCCGTCTCGGTGATGTCGCCCGCGCCGAGCTCGGTGCCCAGAACTACGCCTTCTCCGCGACCCACAATGGCCGACCCACGGTGCCGATGGGGATCTACCTGCAGCCCGGCGCCAACGCCCTGGATACGGCGCGGGCCGTGCACACGGCGCTGACCGAGATCGCCGAGCGCTTCCCGGACGGACTCACGTATCACATCCCCTACGACACGACAGAGTTCGTCGAGATCTCGATCCGCGAGGTCGTGATCACGCTGCTGATCGCCGTCGTCCTGGTCATCGCCGTCACCTTCCTGTTCCTGCAGCACTTGCGCGCGACCCTGATCCCGGTCGCGGCGATCCCGGTCTCCCTGATCGGAACCTTCGCCGGCATGCAGGCGCTGGGCTTCTCGGTCAATCTTCTGACGCTGTTCGGCCTGGTCCTCGCGATCGGGATCGTCGTCGACAACGCGATCATCGTCATGGAGAACGTCGAGCGCCTGATGACGGAGAAGAAGCTCAAGGCGCGCGAGGCCTCGATCGAGACGATGGGCCAAGTCGCCGGCGCCGTCGTCGCCTCGACGCTGGTGCTGGTCGCCGTGTTCGCCCCGGTGGCCTTCCTCGGCGGTTTGAGTGGCGAACTGTATCGGCAGTTTGCGGTGACCATCGCCGTCTCGGTCGTGGTCTCCGGCATCGTGGCCCTGACCCTGACGCCGGCGATGTGCGCGCTGCTGCTCGACAAGCAATCGCACGAGCCGAGCGCGCCGTTTCGGCTTTTCAACCGCGCCTTCGACGCGCTGACCGAGGCCTTCGTCGCAGCGGTGGCCTGGATACTGCGCCGCCGGGTACTGGGTCTCGCGTTGTTCGCCGGCTTCGGCGCCACGGCGCTGGTCCTGCTCGAGCGGATGCCGACCGGCCTGGTCCCGCAGGAGGACCAAGGCGTGGCCCTGGTCGTCGCGCAACTGCCAGCGGCGTCGGCGTTGGGCCGCACCGAGCAGGTCCGCGATACCTTGTCGGCCCAATTGACGGGATTCGACGAGATACAGGACTTCACGTCCTTCGCCGGCTTCGACATCTTGGCCGGGACACTGCGCACCAATGCCGCCGTCGGCTTCGCCAACCTGACCGATTGGGACGAGCGCACCGCCCCCGATCAAGCCGCGGCCGCGCTGGCCGGGCGGATCATGGGGGTCGGGATGGGCATCCAGGAGGCCAACGTGTTCGCCTTCACACCGCCACCGATCATGGGGCTGTCCCTGACCGGCGGCGTCGAAGGCTACCTGCAGGTGCGCGGCGACACGACCCCAGAACGGATCGAGGCGCTGGCCCGGGAACTGATCACCAAGGGCAATGCCCGCCCCGAGCTGACCAATGTGCAGACGACGCTGACGACCGGCATCCCGCGCTACCATGCCGAGGTCGACCGTGACAAGGCGATGGCCGCCGGGGTCCCCATCACCGAGGTCTTCGACGCGATGCGCAGCACCTTCGGGTCCCTGTACGTCAACGACTTCACGTACGCCGGGCGGCTATGGCAGGTGAACCTGCAATCCGAGGGCGAGTTTCGCAGCCAGCCCGATGACCTGCGGCGCGTCTTCGTACGCTCGGTCACCGGCGACATGATCCCGCTGAGCTCGCTGGTGACCCTGGAGCGCACGAGCGGGGCCGATATCATCAATCGCTTCAATCTTTTCCCGGCAGCGAAGATCCTCGCGGACCCGGCCCCCGGCTACACGACCGGACAGGCCAAGGCGGCGCTCGAGGAGGTCGCCGCCGCGCTGGAACAGCCCGGCGACAGCCTGCTCGGGTGGATCGGCGAGGCCTACCAACTCGAGGTCGGCGCTGGGGCGGGCGCCATGGCCTTCGCGCTCGGCATGCTGATGGTGTTCCTGATCCTGGCCGCCCAGTACGAACGCCTGACGCTGCCGTTGGCGGTCGCCTCCGCCGTGCCGTTCGGCGTGCTCGGCGCAGCCATCGCGTCGTTCGGCCGGGGTTTCCCGAATGACATCTATTTTCAGGTGGGTCTGCTGGTCCTGATCGGCCTGGCCGCGAAGAACGCGATCCTGATCGTCGAGTTCGCGGCCCAGAACCGGCGCGCCGGGATGTCGTCGGTCGAGGCCGCGACAACGGCGGCGCGGCAGCGCTTCCGGGCGATCCTGATGACGGCGTTGACCTTCATCATCGGGACCCTGCCGCTGGTCTTCGCGACCGGGGCCGGTGCGGCCAGTCGCCAGGAGATCGGCACCGTCGTGGTCGGGGGCATGCTCGCGGCCAGCACGCTGGCGCTGATCTTCGTGCCGCTCTTCTATCGCCTGTTCGAGGACCTTGCGGCCTGGCGCCGGAACGGGAAGGGACCGGCTAGCGACTGACTAGCGACGCCGCCGGGGGGCACGCTCGACCCGGTAAGGCCGTCCGTTTCCGGTCCCGTGCTATGCTGTCGCGCGAGATCACTACCCCGCACCGGCCTTTTGACGACGACTCCCGACCCACGCCCCGATCCGATGCCGCCGACCCTGCACATCGAAACCGCCGATGCGGGGCATCTGCGCGTGGTCCTGTCCGGGGCCTGGACACTGGACCAGACCACTCCTGACCCGCAGCGGATCATCGAGATCCTGGCCGGCGATGCCTCGATCTGCCGGATCGGGTTCGAGACCTCGGGTCTGACCGCATGGGACACGGCCTTGCCGGTCTTCTTGCTCGCGATCCAGAAGCATACCGGCGGCGGCTCGGTGATGCTCGACACGAGCGGTCTACCGGAGGGCGCGCGCCGCTTGGTGACGCTCGCGACGGCCGTGCCGGTGCCCGATCAGGGCGCAACGGGTAGCGTCGATGGCCTGCTCGTTCGCATCGGGAAGGCCACGCAACGGCTCGGGGCCGAGCTAGTCGCCATTCTCGGGTTCCTCGGTGAGACCGTGCTGGCCCTCTGGGCTTGGATTCGGGGGCGCGCCCGCTACCGTCGGACGGATCTCGGTCTGCTGTTGCAGGATGTCGGTCCACGGGCCTTGCCGATCGTCACCTTGATCAGTTTCCTGGTCGGCGTGATCCTGGCCTTCGTCGGTGCCGTGCAACTCGCACGATTCGGCGCCGAGATCTTCATCGCCGACCTGGTCGGGTTGGCCATGGCCCGCGAGATGGGCCCCATGATGGCGGCGGTCATCATGGCCGGTCGCACCGGCGCTGCCTTTGCCGCGCAGATCGGGACCATGCAGGTCAACCAGGAAGTCGACGCCTTGCGCACGCTCGGGATCTCGCCGATCGAGTTCCTGGTATTGCCGCGGGTCATCGCCCTGGTCGTGATGATGCCGCTGCTGACCCTTTATGCGATCCTCGTCGGCATCTTCGGGGGGCTGATCGTCTCGGTCAACCTGTTCGACGTGACCCTGATCCAATACTGGAACGCGACGCTGGCGTCGCTGAACATCGAGCAATTCGTGATCGGGCTGAGCAAGAGCCTGGTGTTCGGCGTGCTGATCGCGATCGCTGGCTGTTATCAGGGCATCAAGACCGGCGGCAGTGCCGCCGCGGTCGGTGCGGCCGCGACGGCGGCGGTGGTTTCGGCGATCGTCGCCATCGTGGTCGCCGACGGCGTGTTCGCGGTCCTGCTCAATGCCCTGGAACTCTGATCGGCCCGACGTCCGCGAAGGCTGTTGGCCAGCCTCCGCGCCCTCCGACGAGCGCACGCAACTCCTCGTGCGCGGCCTGACGATGGCCTATGGCGACTTCGTCGTGATGCGCGATCTCGACTTCGCGATCCAACGCGGCGACATCTTCATCATCATGGGCGGCAGCGGGTGCGGCAAGAGCACCTTGATGCGGCACATGATCGGCTTGAAACAGCCGGCAGCCGGCAAGATCCTGATCGCGGGCCAGAGCCTGTGGGATACCGAGGGCGCCACGCGCGAGGCCCTGCTGCGGCGCCTCGGGGTCATGTATCAGAGTGGCGCGCTGTGGAGTTCGCTGACACTGGCCGAGAACATCGGTCTGCCGTTGCAGCAATTCACGGCGCTGCCGTCCAAGCGGATCCGTGAGATCGCGAGCTACAAGCTGGCATTGGTCGGCTTGGCCGGATTCGAGGACCATTACCCGGCCGAGATCAGCGGCGGCATGCAGAAGCGCGCCGGGGTCGCCCGTGCGATGGCGTTGGACCCCGAGGTGCTGTTTTTCGACGAGCCCTCGGCCGGTCTCGACCCGGTCAGCGCCCGCCGGCTCGACGACCTGATCCTCGAACTGCGCGAAAGCCTCGGCACCACGATGGTCGTCATCACCCATGAGCTCGCGAGCCTGCTGCGGATCGGCACCAACGCCATCTTTCTCGATGTCGAGACGCGCACCCAGATCGCCCAGGGGGCACCGCGAACCCTCGCTGAACACTGCCACCATCCGCGGGTGCAGGCCTTCCTGTCCCGCGGCACCACCGGCGAAGCCCAGTGACCATGTAACGATCGGCGCCGGCGGGCGCCACGCCGACGACTCGCCCCTCGTCACGGCTCGCGTGGTTCCGCCCGCGGCGCGCAGCAGCGGCCAGGGCCGCGGCTCATTCGGGGCCGTCGTCGGGCCTCCGGGGTGCGACCTCGGTCGCTCCGGCCAGGATCCGGTCGAGGAGTTCCTCGTCCGGGATCGCAAAACGCAGCGCGAAGGCCCCTCCAGGACCGACGCGAAAAGGCCGGCCGTACAGATCGACGACCGCACCCGGCGGACCGCTGCCGAAGACCAGCAGCTCGGCTTGGGTCTCGACACCATCGGACCGGCGCGATACGGCGCGATACCCCGCCGCGGCCGGACCACGGCCCGGGGCACCGCTCGTCGAATCCCGGGCTCGCGATGGCGCTCCGGCGATGCCCGCCCCGGCAATCTCCTCGAGCAGCCAGCCCCACTGCGACGGGACCACGGGCTCCGAGACCGACTCGGGCCGCATGCCGGGCTCCCGAGCCTGCCGGGCAGCCGGCACCGATTCATCACCGCCGATCTGGAACGCGCGGCGCGTCGAGCGACACAGGACCAGCCAGCCGCCGTCGGCGCTGGCCAGGCCCAGCTCGGCCTCGTAATCACCGCTACCGGCGAGCGGGATCAGGCTCTGCCCGCGGTGCGCGGCGGCTCGCTCTCCGAGGTCGATCGCGGCGATCGGCTGAACCGTCCCGTTGCACTGCACCCGACGCAGACGAAGCAAGGCGCGGGTGGCACCGACACCGCCGGGGAACTCGGCATCGAGTCGTGCCCACGCGAGCGCGCCGACCTCCCACTGGATCCGCGCCGCGGCAGGCGCGACGAACTCGATGGACAGCTCGGATCGCGATGACACCACCGAGCTCGTGTTCGCGCCGCGATTCCCGCTCCCCGCCTCATCGCTGTTCGTCGCCGTGATACTGGATCGCGAGGCGGCCTGTTGCCCCTCGAAGTCGCCCAGGACGGGCCTCGGTCGTCTAACGGACCGCATCGGACCCGCGGTAATAGGCCTCGAGCACGACGACGCTGTGTGGCGCGACCCGATAGCGACCTCCGTCGACAGGCGCCTGATCGAGCGGCGGGGCGATGTCCTCCGGAGGTTCGAGGGCCGTATCGACCGAACGATGCCAGACGCGGTCGGCCCGAGCCGGTAACGCGAAGTCGGCCGCACCCTCGTCCATGTTGAGCATCACATGCAGATCGGCCTCCTCCTCGGCGCGACCGTTCAACGTGAAGGCCAGGATCCGCGCGCCCTCGTCGTCCCACGGCGGGGCCTCCAGTTCGCAGCCGTGCCAACTGATATCGGGCAGCCCGGACGCCGGGCGGTGTCGCCCGGACAGGAAATAGCGACGTTGCAAGCTCGGATGGCGCTTGCGCAGCGCGATCAGTTCGCGCGTGAACCGGAGCAGATCGTGATGGGTCTCCAGCAGGGTCCAATCGAACCAGGAGGTCGCATTGTCCTGGCACCAGGCATTGTTGTTCCCGCCCTGGGAGCGCATCACCTCGTCGCCAGCCAACATCATCGGAACCCCCTGGCTGACCATCAGCATCGTTAAAAAATTGCGGACTTGCCGCCGGCGCAAGGCCAGGATTCCAGGGTCGCCGGTCGGCCCCTCGGCACCGCAATTCCAGCTCAGGTTATCGTTCGTTCCATCGCGATTGTCTTCGTGATTGGACTCGTTGTGTTTTCGATCATAGCTGACCAGATCGGCCAGTGTGAACCCATCGTGACAGGTCACGAAATTGACGCTGTTGATCGGAAGCCTCAGGTTCGCCTCGTAGAGATCGCTGCTGCCGGCGATCCGCGTCGCCACCTCGCTGATCAGCCCGCCGTCGCCGCGGACGAAACGCCGGATGCTGTCGCGATACCGTCCGTTCCACTCCATCCAGCGGTAACCGGGAAAGCTACCGACCTGATAAAGGCCCGCGGCGTCCCAAGCCTCGGCGATGATCTTGCTCGAGGCGAGCGTATCCGAGAGCTCGATGCCCCAGATGACCGGTGGATGGGCCATCGGTTGCCCGACCCCATCGCGCGCCATCGCGCTGGCCAGATCGAAACGAAAGCCATCGACGTGCATCTCGCGGACCCAATATTCGAGGCTGTCGATGATGAAGCGGCTGACGAACGGGTGGTTCGCGTTGAACGTGTTGCCGCATCCGGTGAAATCCAGGTAGATACTCTTGTCGATCGGATCCAGGCAATAGAAGGTTTCGTTGCCGAAGCCCTTGAAATTGATCATCGGGCCGCGGGCGTTCCCTTCGGCCGTGTGATTGAAGACGACATCCATGATGACCCCGATCCCGGCGCGGTGCAGGGCCTTGACCATGTCGCGGAACTCGTTGCGATGAGCACCCTGCTCCGGATCGACGCAGTAGCCGGGGTGCGGCGAGAAGAAGCTGTGGGTGCTATAGCCCCAGTAGTTCGTCAGTCCGGCCGCCATCACCGCCTTCGGCACGTCCTGCTGGTCGAACGCCATCACCGGCATCAGCTCGACGTGCGTGATGCCGAGCGACTGCAGATACGGGATCTTCTCGATCAGCCCGGCGAAGGTCCCCGGGTGGCCGACGCGCGACGATGGGTGCCGAGTGAAGCCCCCGACGTGCAGCTCGTAGATGATGGTCTCCTCGGACGGGATCCGCAGCGGTTGATCGCCCTCCCAGTCGTAATCGTCAGCGAGCACGACGGCGCGGAGCGAGTCGTGCGGGCGCGGTCCTTCGCGCAAGCGCCGCCCCCGATCCCAGGCCGC
Organism: Thioalkalicoccus limnaeus; assembly: GCF_041197575.1. Lineage (NCBI taxonomy): Bacteria > Pseudomonadati > Pseudomonadota > Gammaproteobacteria > Chromatiales > Chromatiaceae > Thioalkalicoccus > Thioalkalicoccus limnaeus. The sequence continues at coordinate 18,232 of NZ_JBDKXB010000029.1, forward strand.
GGCGGTGATCTCGCGGGCCCACGGGTCCACCAGTTCGACCCGGTGATCGAAACGCCAGCCCTGGCCCCGGGGATCCTGAGGGCCCTCGAGACACCAGGTATAGTGGGTACCGGGCGGCAGATCCAGCACGAGTACGTGCCACGAGAAGAAGGTGTGATTGAGCTGCGGATCGAGCCGGATGCGCTGGAAGGGCTCGGGGCTGGTGGCCGTCGCGTACAGCAGCAGCTCGGCACCGGTGGCATGACGGCTGTAGATGGAGAAATTGACACCGAACTCATCGAGTGTCGCCCCCATCGGATAGCGGCGCCCCGGGCGGGTCTCATAAGGGCCTGTCATGACGAGGATCCTAGTGCATTTGCGGGAATTCAAGGCAGGTGTTCATTCGGCACCCATCGGCGTGAGCAACGCTGCGAGCCGCGGGCCGGTTCAGTAGCGGCGCGCCCGATCGACCCAAAACCAGGCCAGCCACCAGGCCAGCACGGCAATCCCGGCACTGACAGCAAAGGTCGGCGCCGCACCGAAGGCGCTCCACAGGTACCCGCACAGCAAGGCCCCGGCAGCGCCTCCGGCACCGAAGCTCAAGCTATTGTACAGGGCCTGCCCGCGTCCCTGCGTGCGACCGGGAAAATAATGATAGGCCAAGTGGATGGCCGCCGCGTGAAAGGCCCCGAAGGTCGCCGCGTGCATGGCCTGCGCTAGAACCTGTACCGCGATCAGATCGGTGAATCCGGCGATCAGCAGCCAACGCAGCACCGCCAGCGCGACACTGGCGAGCAGAACACGGCGGGCGCCGAAGGCCTCCAGCAACCGATGCATGACGAGAAAGACCAGCACCTCGACGACCACGGCCCAGGCCCACAAGGCACCGACCACCGGGGTCGCGTAGCCGGCCGCCTTCAGATGGATCGAGTAGAAGGCGTAATAGGCGCCGTGGCTCATCTGCATCAACAGGCCGGTGGCCAGGAACGCCAGGATCTCCGGCCGCCGCAGTAGTGCCATCACCGAGGGCGATGGGGTCTCCCCCCAGCGCATCGGACCCTCCGGCACCAGCAAGGAACTGACCCAGATGCCGCAATAGAGCACCAGCACGACCATCGGCACCACCGAGGTCCCCAAATGCTGCAACCCCAGGCCCAAGAGACCGACCGACAGGATGAAGCCGATCGAGCCCCACAGACGAATGCTGGCGTAACGATTGACGCGCTCGCCGAGATGGCTGAAGGTCACGGCCTCGACCTGCGGCAGCGAGGCGTTCCAGAAGAAGCTGAACAGGACCATGACCAGCGCCATCTCGACAAATCCGTCGGCGACGAAGATCGCGGTAAAGCAGATTGTCGACAGCAGTGTCGCCAGCCTGACGATCGGCATCCGGTAGCCTCGCCGGTCGGCCAGCCAGCCCCACAGATTCGGCGCAACGATCTTGGTCGCCATCAGGATCGCGACCAACTGACCGATCGCCAGCGGCGAAAACCCCCGCTCTTGCAGATACAGGCCCCAGTACGGCACCAGCGCGCCGAGCGAGCCGAAGTAGAAGAAGTAGTAGCTGGCCAGTCGCCAATAAGGCATGGTGGGGCGGGCTCGTCCGGGCGGCCGCCGCGCCGTGACGAGGCGGTGGCTTCAGGCGTGCGCCGGAACGCGCGGTGTGGTGGGCCGAACGCCGGCGTTCTGACCGCGATGGCGCAGGAGATGATCGATCAGGACCAGCGCCACCATCGCCTCCGCGATGGGTGTGGCACGGATGCCGACACAGGGGTCATGGCGGCCCTTGGTGACGATCTCGGTCGCGGCGCCGGTGGTATCGATGGTGCGCCCGGGCAGGCGGATACTCGAGGTCGGCTTCAGCGCCAAGCGCGCGACCAGGTCCTGGCCGGTCGAGATCCCGCCTAGGACCCCGCCGGCGTTGTTGCTGACGAAACCGGCCGGCGTCAGCGGGTCCCGGTGTTCGCTGCCGCGCTGCGTCACGACCGCGAAGCCGGCACCGATCTCGACGCCCTTGACGGCATTGATCCCCATCAAGGCATGCGCGATGTCGGCATCGAGCCGATCGAACACCGGTTCACCGAGTCCGGGCGGGACGCCGGTCGCGACGACCGTGACCTCGGCACCGATCGAGTCGCCGTCCTTGCGCAACGCATCCATGAAGGCCTCGAGCTCGGCGACCCGCGCCGGGTCGGGACAGAAGAAGGGATTGGTCTCGATGGCGTCCCAATCGACGGTCGCTGGGCGGATCGGACCCAACTGCGACAGATAGCCACGCACCTCGATGCCGTGCTGGACGAACAGATACTTCTTCGCGATGGCCCCGGCGGCGACGCGGATCGCGGTCTCGCGCGCGGACGAGCGACCGCCGCCGCGGGGATCGCGCCGCCCGTACTTCATCGTGTAGGTGTAGTCGGCGTGACCGGGTCGAAACCGCTCGGCGATCTCCGAATAGTCCTTCGAGCGCTGGTCCTCGTTCTCGATCAGGAGCCCGATCGGCGTGCCGGTCGTGTGCCCCTCGAAGACCCCGGAGAGGATCCGCACCCGATCCGGTTCGCGTCTTTGCGTCGTATGGCGCGAGGTGCCCGGCCGCCGGCGATCGAGGTCTCGTTGCAGATCCGCCTCGCACAAAGGCAGGCCGGGCGGACAGCCATCGACGATCCCGCCGATCGCCGGGCCATGGCTTTCGCCGAAGCTGGTCAGCACGAAAAGCTTGCCGATGCTGTTTCCGGACATCAGGAGTGACTCTAGCCAGTGCGGGACGCAAACCAGCCCATCAATAGGCCGGCGGAGGGATGATGTCGTCGGGGTTCAACCAGGCATTGCCCCTCGCGAGCACGTCGCGCGTCAGGGTGCTGGTCGCCTCGTGCAGCCGAATGCCATTGATGATGTACTCGTAGCGGGCGCTCAAATACTCGAACTCGGCCTCGAACAGCCGCTGCTGGGCGGCCAGGACATCGACCTGAGTTCGGGTCCCGACCTCGAGCCCGGCCTGCGTCGACTCGAGCGCCGAGCGGGTCGACACGATGGCCGCCTGGCGGGCCTGGACGTCGCTGATATTGGACAGCACGCCGCGGAAGGCGTCCTTGACCTGATTCAGCACGGCCCGGCGCTGCTGATCGAGGCGATCCTGCGCGGCACTGAAGTCGTAGCCGGCCTGGCGGGTCCGCGAGGCCACCGCGCCGCCCTGGAAGATCGGGACATTGAGCTGGAGCCCGATGAAGGCGGTATCCGAGTCGGTATTGAACTCGGCCCCGGAGCGAGCGAGGCTGTAACCGGCCTGCAGATCGAGGGTCGGCAAATGCCCGCTGCGCTCGATGTCGATCTGCCGTTTGGCCGCCTCCGCGGCTTGTTGCGCGGCGACGATCCCGAAATTGTTTACCAACGCTGTCTCGGCCCACTGGTCGATGTCGTTCGGCTCTGGCGGCGACAAGGGCAGCGTGTCGCCGAGCCGGGCCAAGGGCACCCGGATCGGGCCAACGATCCGCCGCAACGCCTCCCAGGCGTTATCCAGACCGTTCTCGGCCGCGATCAGGTTGGCTCGCGAGCGGTCGAAGGCCGCCTGGGTCTCGTTGACATCGGTGATCGCGACCAACCCGACCTCGAAACGCTGTTGGGATTGCTCCAACTGCCGCTCGTTGGCCCTTACGAACGCCTCCTGAACCCGCACCAGATCGGCCGCCCGCAGAACATTGAAATAGGCCACCGCCGTGCGAACCATCAGCGCGATCTGGACGTCCCGATACTGGGCCTCGGCCTGGGCGATGGTCGCATCGCTCTGGGCCAGACGAATCCAGTTGGCACGGTCGTAGACGGACTGAGACAAGACCGCCGACAGATCTTGCTGATCGAAGGTCTCGTTGCGGCTGAAACGCCCCCCGGCATTCTGGCCCCGGGCCGAGACGTTCGAGTAACTCGTCGACCCCTGGAGCCCGATGTTCGGCAGCAACAGCGCTTGTGCCTGAGGTTTGATCTCGCGCGTGGAGAAGAGGATCTGCTCGGCCTCGCGGACGGCCGGGTCATTCTGGACCGCAAGATCGTAGATATCGAGCAGGTCCTCGCCCTGACCCAACATGGGCAAGCCCAGGCATAGGAGGCTCATGATGACAGACAGTCGCTTCAACATCCTGATCGCGTCCTTTTCGCGTAAACGAGGCGACATAAACTACCATAAGTCGGGGGTGGTCGAGGCACCGATGATGCCGCGTCGAGGAGCGCGCGCGTAACGATTGTCCGCCACGCCTCACGCCTCCCCCAGCAACGAGGGCAAGGTCGCCAGGTAAGCCGTCACGCCATCCATCAGCATCTGGATGGCCATCATGATCAGCAACATCCCGGTCAATCGCACCAGCGCCCGCAAGGTCCGCGGTCCGAGCAGCTCCATCAGGAAGCCCGAGGCAATCAGGATGCCGGCACTCAGTCCCCAGGCCAGCGACATGGCGCCCCACCAGACCCAGAGTTGCTCCGGTTCGCGGCTGACCAACAACAAGAGCGCCGCGACTGCCGAAGGTCCGGCGATCATCGGGACGGCCAGCGGCACGATGAAGGGTTCCTCGGTGCTGTCATGGCGCGCCTTGTCGTCCGGCTCGGGAAAAACCATCCGTAGCGCGATCAGGAAGAGCACGACGCCGCCAGCGATCCCGAGCGCCGGCTGTTTGAGACCGAGATGACCGAGGATCGCCTCGCCGGCGAACAGGAACAGCAACAGCACCGCGTACGCGATCAACATCTCGCGCGCGATCAGGCGCAGACGTCGCCGCCTCGGATACCGCGCCAGCAAGGCTTGGAACACCGGGATGTTCCCGAGCGGATCCATGATGATGAAGAGCAGGATGACAGCCGACAAAAAATCCATCGCGACTCCTGGTCACCGACCAGGCGGGCCAGCCCCGCCAAGGGGGCACACAAATTTCGCCATCTCCTCCGAGGTCGATCAGGGGCCATCAGTGTGCGTCGACGCCGCGGTCCAAGCCGGGTCGGGCCGCCACTGCCGGATCCAGTCGGGAAGCCGCTCGGGGGACATCGGCGGTGCGATGCCGTAGCCTTGAGCGAGATCGCAGCCCAGGGCGAGCAGATGGAGACCGTGCTCGACGGTCTCGACGCCCTCGGCAATCACGGCGCGGTCGAAGGCCTTCGCCAGCCCGATGACACCGGCGACGATGGCGCGATCCTCGGCATCGCGCAGCATATCGCGGATGAACGACTTGTCGATCTTCAGCGCGGTCACCGGCAGCAGCTTCAGGTACGTGAGAGAGGAGTAGCCAGTGCCGAAATCGTCCAGTGCCGACTGGACACCGAGCTGCCGACACTCCTCGATGAGCTGGCTGACGTGCGCCAAGTCGTTGATCGCCGCTGTCTCGGTGATCTCGATCTCCAGGCCACCGCCATCGCCGACGCCAGCTCGACCCAGGTGAACGGCGAGTTGCGCGACGAAGCTGGGCCACTGCAGATGCCGGGCCGCGACGTTGACGCTGACCCCCATCCGCAGCCCCTGGTTCTGCCAGACGACCAGTTGGTGCAAGGCCGCCTCGATCACCCAGTCGCCGACCGCGACGATCAGGTCGCTGTCCTCGATCAACGGAAGGAACTCGGCCGGGGCCAGCAAGCCGCGGTCGGGATGATGCCAGCGGATCAGCGCCTCGACACCTCTGACCTGGCCCTGCCGCATGTCCACCTTGGGCTGGTAGTGGAGGACGAATTCGCCATCGGCGAGCGCCCGCTCGATGCGGTGGATCGCCTTCTGGCGCTCGAAGCCAGCGGTATCCTGATGGTCGTCGTAAAAGAAGTAGGTGTTCTTGCCGAGCTGCTTCGACCGGTACATCGCCTGGTCGGCCTGGCGGATCAGCGTATCGCTGTCGACGGACCGATCCGGAAACAGGGTGACACCGATGCTGGCGGTGACCGACAGCCGCTGCCCAGCGACGTCGAACGGCCGCCCGACGGTCGCCAGGATACGCTGCAGGATCTCGACACAAGCCGTCGGCTCCGACAGGTCGGCGAGCAGGAGGATGAACTCGTCGCCACCGACCCGGGCCACGGTATCGTTGCCGCGCACCTCGGCCCGAAGACGCTCGGCGAGCTGGACCAGCAGGTGGTCCCCAGCGCCGTGACCATAGCCGTCGTTGACCGGCTTGAACCCGTCGATGTCGAGGAAACAGACCGCGAGGCGGGTCCGCTCCCGCTGTGCCCTGGCCATCGCTTGATGCAAACGGTCGTGCAGCAGCATGCGGTTGGGTAGGCCGGTCAGCGCATCGAAATGGGCGATCCGCTCCAGCTCGGCCGCCTGGCGCTTGAGGGCACTGATGTCGGTGACGATGCCGACATAGTGGGAGGTCGCGCCCTGATCATCGAGCACCGCCGAGATGGTCAGCTGTTCCGGATACATTTCGCCGTTCTTGCGGCGGTTCCAGATCTCGCCACGCCAGACCTTTTCCTCGTGCAGCGACAGCCACATGGCGCGGTAGAAGTCGGGACCGTGACGGCCGGATTTGAGGATCGCCGGGGTACGCCCGATCAACTCGCTGCGGTCGTAGCCGGTGATCCGTACGAACGCATCGTTCACATCGATGATCGCGGCTTGCGGATCGGTAATCACGATCCCTTCCTGCGTATGCTCGAAGACACTGGCGATCAGCTTCAGTCGGGTTTCGGCCCGCTTGCGGGCGGTGATGTCCTGGAAGGTCACGGCGAACTGACCGGGCGCCGGGCAAAAGGCACGAACCTCGAAGTGCTTGTCGAGGGCGCTGCTGTAGGACTCGAAGGCATCCGCCTCGCCGGTCAGCGCCACCCGCCCATAACGGCTGATCCAGGCGGCTTCGGTATCGGGCAACAGGTCGCGGACACGGCGGCCCACGACCTCCTCAGCGCGCAGGCCCGTCATCCTCTCGAACGCCGGGTTGACGGCCAGGAACCGGTAATCGCAGGGACGCCCCGCGTCATCGAGGAGGATCTCATGCACCGCGAAGCCGTTGATCATCTCGGTGAACAGGATCTTGAATCGGTCATCGGATGACAGGCGGCCGCTCGCGGCGCGGGCCAGCGCGGCACCCTTGCGCGCGGTGATGTCCTGGATGGTCTCGATCGCGCCGATCATCTCGCCGTGCGGTCCATGCACGGGTGCCGCCGCGAAGGCGAGCCAACGCCCGCCGCCGGGGAAATGCGGGAAGTGATCCTCTGCCTCGTAGGCCCCGTCGAGGACAGCCGACCGCCGCCAATTGGCATAGTAATGCGCAAAGTCCGCCGCCGTCGCCCCGGCGACGATCAGGTCCGCCAGCACAGGGCGCGCCTCCGCGTAGAAGGGGCGCCATTGGTCGCATGTCCCGACCATCGTGGGTGCCGACACGCCGGTCAGGTGCGCGCAAGCCTGGTTCCACTGGATGACTCGGCGATCGGCGTCGATCACGAAGGTCGCAACCGGGGACCATTCGATGAGATCTCGTCCAGTCAGCAGCATGACATTCTCATTCCCGACAGGTCGTGCTCGTCATGCGGGCATGGCCGTTGTCCCGGCCGAGCGTCGCGCGCATCACCCGTGTTTCATCGGCACCGGATGGCCGACGCCCGCGTTTGGCGAGATCAGCCGCGGGCCACTGCACGACCGGGTCGAGGACTGTCTGGTTCATCGTCCGGATCCAACTGTTCCGCAAGGGTCCGGCGGCGGCGCCACAGGCGCCATTCGGTCCGGCGCGTGACCCGATAGCGAATACCGAGACCAGGATCCAGCTCGAAGCGGCCCAGGCGACCGCGTCGGACGGCACGAAACAGATCGGCGAGTCCCGCTTCGATCTCGTCCACGGCCGCGAGCCAGGCCGCTTCATCCCGGTCGCCCAGCGCCCGTTGCGGGCCATCCCAGTGCAAGAGCTGCGACCCCGCCTGCCACCCGAGATCCCAATCGGTCAAGCCGTTGGGCATGTCGGCGACCGGGGCGCCGGACCAGCGGGCCAATCCGATCGCCAGCGGCGAACGGCTTCGCACCGAGCCCCAGAGCGGCCCGGCCGGTGGCTTCGGGAGCTCTCCCCCACCAGACAGCCACAGACCATTGATCGCCGGCCGACCCGTGCGGAGGCGCTGCTGATTGACCTCGGCCTGGTGGAAGAGCATCTGGATCTCGTTGAGCCGCGTCGCCCATGGTCCCGCCGTGTCGCCGCGCGGCAGACCGCCCACGACCGGTTGACCGACGACGGCCTCCAACGGCAGCGTGGGCCAGGTCAGGGGATGGTCGGGCCGCAGGTACCAACGGTCGACGGTCGGCGCAACCAGGATCAGCCCGTCATCCGCGAAATGGGCATTGAACGTAGCGACCAGGGCATCGGCCTCGGCACGCTGAATAGAGAGAAATCGCGCGTCGAAGAGCCGCGCCCGGTCGCGATCCGGACGTAGATGGATCGGGTCGGCCCGCACCCAGTAGCCGGAAGGGTCGCCATCCGGGTCATCGGCCAAACGACGAAACGGCGCCGTCGGTCCGTCCGGGCCGTTCCCGATGGCGATGCCGAAGGCCGCGAAGAGCCCCGTGGGATCCCCGGCGATGCCAGGCAGCCGATCGGCTCGGCCGAGAAGGCACTCGACATGGGTCAGCCGCCGTGGCTTCCCCACCGCCGACACGGCCCAGGCGCGCGGGGCGGGACCGAGCAGCCCGGGCAGCAGCAGCGTCAGGTCGCGCGCCATCGCTGTCGTCGATCAACCCGCCAAGGTCTCCATACGGATCCGCACGACGTCGCCGCTGACGGCATCCAGTGCCTCGATCCGCGCGATGGCCTCGTCCATCAGGCCCTCCCGGACCCGATGCGTCAGCATGATCAAGGGGACATGGGTGTCGCCCTCGCCGGGCTCCTTCTGCTTGATCGCCTCGATGCTGATTCCGAGGTCGCCGAGGATCCCGGCCACCTGAGCCATGACACCAGGCTTGTCCCGCGCCGACAGCCGCAGGTAGTAGGCGGTCTCGATCTCGGACATCGGCAGGACCGGGGTATCGGCCAATTCGCTTGGCTGGAAAGCCAAATGCGGAACCCGATTGTTCGGATCGGTCGTCAACGCACGCACCACATCGACGACATCGGCGACGACCGCCGAGGCCGTCGGCAGAGACCCGGCACCGGCACCGTAATAGAGGGTCGGCCCCACGGCGTCACCCTTGACCAGCACCGCGTTCATGACGCCATCGACATTCGCGATCAATCGCCGGTGCGGGATCAGGGTCGGATGTACGCGCATCTCGATGCCGGCCGACACGCGACGCGCGATCCCCAGGTGCTTGATGCGATAGCCCAGCTCCTCGGCGAAGGCGACATCCTGCGCCTCGATGCGCGAGATTCCCTCGGTGAAGGTCTTGTCGAACTGAAGCGGGATGCCGAACGCGATCGCGGCCAGGATCGTCAGCTTGTGGGCCGCATCGATGCCTTCGACGTCGAAGGTCGGATCTGCCTCCGCATAGCCGAGCGCCTGGGCCTCGGCCAACACGTCTGCGAAATCGCGGCCCTTATCGCGCATCTCGGTCAGGATGAAGTTACCCGTGCCATTGATGATCCCGGCGACCCACTCGATGTGATTGCCAGCCAGCCCTTCGCGAAGCGCCTTGATGATCGGCACGCCACCGGCGACCGCCGCCTCGAACGCGACCATGACGCCGCGTTCCTGCGCCGCCGCGAAGATCTCGTTGCCATGCATCGCGATCAGTGCCTTGTTCGCGGTCACCACATGCTTGCCATTGGCGATCGCGCGCAGCACCAGTTCACGTGCTGGAGAGTAGCCCCCGATCAACTCGATGACGATCGCGACCTCCGGATCATCGACGACGGCGAAGGCATCCTGACCGATGTGGTCGATCTGATCGAGCCCGGCGATCGCCGCCGGGTCGTACTCGCGCGCCGCGGCGTGAACGATGCGAATCCCACGGCCGGCACGCCGGGCGATCTCCGCCGCATTGCGCGTCAAGACGGTCACGGTCCCGCCACCGACCGTCCCCAAGCCCAGCAGACCGATCTTGACCGGCGTCATCATTGCGTCCTCATCACATCATTAGGGACGGCGCAAAGGCCATCACAGGGTCGAATAGGGTCTAGGATCCAGCACGCGCATCGCGGCGCATCATGTCGCGAATGCCCTGCACCGCCTGGCGCGTGCGGTGCTCGTTCTCGATCAGGCCGAAGCGGACGTGCGTATCGCCGTACTCGCCGAACCCGATGCCGGGTGACACAGCGACCTTGGCGTCGCGCAGCAGCTTCTTCGAAAACTCGAGCGACCCCATCGCGCGATACTGGTCGGGGATCGGCGCCCACACGAACATCGTCGCCTTGGGTTTCTCGACCGGCCAACCGCAACGATTCAGGCCATCACACAAGACATCGCGGCGCCGCTCGTACTGCGCGGCGATCTCCCGCACGCAATCCTGCGGACCCTCGAGCGCGGTGATGGCGGCCACCTGGATCGGCGTGAAGGTACCGTAGTCCAGGTAAGACTTGATCCGCGCCAAGGCATTGACGAGGACGTTGTTGCCGCACATGAAGCCGATGCGCCAACCGGGCATGTTGTAGCTCTTCGACAGGGTGTAGAACTCCACCGCGATTTCCTTCGCGCCCGGAACCTGGAGGATCGACGGGGCCTGGTAGCCGTCGAACACGAGATCGGCGTAGGCCAGGTCGTGGACCACCCAAATCCCATACTCACGGGCGATATCGACCACCTGCTGGAAAAAATCCAGTTCCACGCATTGGGTCGTGGGGTTGCCGGGAAAATTCAACACGAGCATCTTCGGCTTCGGCCACGACTCTTGTATCGCGCGCCGCAGTTCCTCGAAGAAATCGACACCGGGCACCAGCTTGACATGGCGGACGTCGGCGCCGGCGATGATGAACCCGTAGGGATGGATCGGATAAGCCGGATTCGGCACCAGGACCGTATCCCCGGCGTCCATCGTCGCCAACGCCAAATGGGCCAAGCCTTCCTTGGAGCCGATCGTCACGATCGCCTGGGTGTCGGGATCCAGATGGACATCGAAGCGCTCGCGATACCAGTTGCAGATCGCCCGCCGCAGCCGCGGGATACCGCGGGACACCGAGTAGCGATGGGTGTCGCGCCGACTCGCCACCTCGCACAGCTTGTCGACGATGTGAACGGGCGTCGGCTGGTCCGGGTTACCCATGCCGAAATCGATGATGTCCTCGCCCCGAGCTCGCGCCGCGGCTTTCAACTCGTTGACGATGTTGAAGACATAGGGCGGCAGCCGTTCGATCCGGCGAAACTTGTCATCTGGGGCGACCACGAGGACCTCACGAGGGAATACAGGGTGGACGAGGATACAAGGGCCGAAGTTTAGCGCCCCCCAAGGAGAATAGAAATCCTGTCGTCGCGTGTCGTCGCCGGCCGCTTGTCGGCCGCATCGAGCATCGGTTAAGGTGCCGCCATGAGATTCACCGATGATGCCGACACGGCCAGCGGGTACCTGATTCAGGGCTACGAACCCGGGGCGATACAAATCGCCGGGCGGCGTTACCACGAAAGCCTGCTGATCGCGCCACGGCGACTCGTGCCAGGCTGGGGCCCGGACGAAGCCAGCGAGCTGACCGCGGACCACATCGCCGAACTGCTCGGCGTCGAGCCACGCCTGATCCTGCTCGGGACCGGTCGCCTGCAAGTCTTTCCGCCCCCGGCGGTGCTCGCCGTCCCGCGGCAGCAGGGCATCGGCATCGAGGTCATGGACACGGGCGCTGCCTGTCGGACATACAATATCCTCGTCGCCGAAGGCCGCGACGTGGTTGCCGGGCTACTGATGATCCGATGACGATGACCGAAGCGCAGCGATCCGGCGATGATGCGGCATCGTCATCCGGTTGGCCCTCGCACCGGGCTCCCCGCCATGCCGTGAATGGCCGCGACGCCATCATCAGGAACGACGTGAGATGATCATCAGCACCCTTCGATTGGTGATCCCCATCCTTTTGGTCGCCGCGCTCGGCATCTGGTTGTTCACGCCGGATAAAGCCGACGACACCGGGCAACCCCTGCCCTGGATGACCGAGCTCGACGCCGAGCAGCGCCTGAAGGTGTTCGGCTTCACACTCGGCGCGACGCCCATCGACGAGGTACGCACCGCGTTCGGTACACCTGGCGAGGCGATCCTCGTCGTCGACCCGGACGCACCCACCCCCTACCGCGCCGAGGTGCTGTTCGATCAGGTCACGTTGAACCGGCTGCGTGGTCACTTCCAGTTTCGTCTCGACGTCGATCAGGCCGCGTTGGCAGCGCTGCACGAAGCACATCAGGGCAGCGGCCGCCCGAGCCGCGGCCCAGCGCGGCTCACACTTGGCCCGACCGACAGCGCCGCGCTCGGCCAGTGGCCAATCGAGCAGATCATCTATCACCCGATGGCCCGTCTGCACGCTAGGCTGATCGAAAGCCGATTCGGCCCACCCGAGCAGCTGTTCGTCGACACCAACGGCGTGCAGCATTGGCTGTACCCACACCGCGGCATGGCGATCGGTCACGACCCGCGCGGCATGGTTCGGATCCAGTATGTCAACCCCGCGGACTTCGATCGGCTTCACGATCCTCTGCGCGACAATCACGCGGCGCCCGCTCGCTAGCGCCCCCAGGTCAGGCCGGCGCACCGTCGGCGGCGAGCGAGCACGACCCCGATGAAGCCAAGTCGCGAGTTGACCATTGTCACCCCGACTGGCTTTCACTACCATGTCGGCTCCTGGAGCGGAGCGGCCCGGGCTCACGGCACCCAACTCCAGAATCCCCTCCTTTACGCTGGCGTAGCTCAGTTGGCAGAGCAGCTGATTTGTAATCAGCAGGTCGTCGGTTCGAATCCGTCCGCCAGCTCCAATTAGAACAAGGATTTAGAGAGAAAGGCCGGCGCGTTTTACACTCCAAATGTCGTCTCGGGTAACGCTGGGGGTAACATTCTGGCAGCGCTTGACGGTTGCGCCGCCGCTCTAATCGCGTCATCGAGGGTCGCGCGCCCGAACCTCGGTCGGCCGCCCTTCGATCGCGTTCGGCTGACGTGACTCTTCAACTGGTCGGATCCAGGGTGCCACGACACGAATCGCGGACTCGTGCATGCTGAACGGCGGGCAGTGCATAAATCATCGGACGCTTTACACTGAAGCCACTGGCGAAGCTTTTTCGCTTCGAACCCGTCCGACAGCAATAAACGAATCGCTGCGGCTATGTCAGGGTGAGTGACCGAGTAACCCTGCAATGCGGCATCGAGGTATTTCACTGTGCGATCTTCGCGGCGTGCCAGCAGGAACGGCGACAGTGCTTGGCCGCCTAGTCTGCGCAAGAGATCATCGCCCAGCTTCCAAACGCACCACGGTTCTTGAACCCGTCGCGCGGGCGTAGCGGTCCAGGGTCCGCAGGCTCGGGAGGGCGCGCCCGCTCTCCAGTCGAGCAATGGTGGATTGCGATGTGCCCATGCGCTCAGCGACTTGAGCCTGGCTCAGACCCGCGCGGGTGCGAGCGGCGATCAGCTCTCTGGCAATCGCATATTCGCCTTCCATGGCTTCGTATTCGGCGCGGGTCTCGGGGTCTTCCAAGAGACGGCCTTTCAGCTCGGCAAGCTCAGTCATGGGTCAGTTTCTCCAAACGGGCGCGGGCCGTTTCCAAGGCGCGGCGCGGTGTCTTCTGGGTCTTCTTGATGGAGACGTGAACCACGGTCAGGCGTTGCCCGGTGCGGGCCACATAGACGGCGCGGGCAATACCATCGCGGCCCTTCATGCGCATTTCCCACAGCTTGCCTTCCAGGTGGCGGATGTGCGGCATCCCGACCTGTTGCGGGCCGAAGTTTTGCAGCAGCTCGGCCACATGCACGAAGCGAGCGCGGATGTCGGCGGGCATGGCGACCAGCTCCGCCTCGGCCTCGGGCAGTAGATGGATCGTCCAGCGCATCGCTAAGTATATCCCCTTTTTGAGATGGCGAAGGCCAGTCAACCAGGCTGGCGGTGGCGGGGCAGCTCCACCACGTTACCCGCCTCGATGAGTCGCTGGCCGGACAGGATGAGCAACCGCACGATGGCGTTGAACTGACTGCTCTCGCTCGCGGTGGCCTGCCAGATCAACGGTGGCGTAGGTGTCACGCGATCCCGCCGGGCGGCCACCGAACCTGAGTGGCCACGGCCTCTCGGCTGCTGGCAGAAGGATTCAACGAGGCGAGAGCCGGTGGCGCCCACGGATTCTTCGCGCTTGCCACCGGCTCTCGAACACCACGGCCTGTCAGCGACCGTGGTCCCGCTTTTTGGCGGCCACGGTTGCCTTGACCATCTTCCCGAATACCCGATCGCGCCGGCGGCGCTCGTGTTCGGCCAGGCTGTGGCGCCCCTCCGCCAGGAGCTTCAGGTAGTGTGCCCAGGCGTCGGGGTCCACCGCGCCCCGTTCGACCGCGGCCCGCACCGCGCAGCCGGGCTCCGCTTGGTGGGTGCAGTCGACGAACCGGCAGGCGCGCGCGAGCTCCGCGATGGAGCTGAACTGCCGGTCCACCCCCTCCTCCGCCACCAGGCCCACCTCCCGGATACCCGGCACGTCGATCATGCAGGCACCACCGGGCAGGCGTATGAGCGACCGGGAGGTCGTGGTATGCCGCCCTTTGGCATCGCGCCGGGTGGCCCGGGTCTCCTGCAGCGGCTGCCCGGCCAGGTTGTTGGTCACCGTCGACTTGCCCACCCCGGACGACCCGACGACCACCAGCGAAGTGCCGGGTTCGAGCCAGGGCGAGAGACGCTCGGCCAACGGATCGCGCAGCGCGTCCACCGCGAGGACGTCCGCGCCCGCGGGAAGGCGCCTGCGCACGCGCTCGGCCGTACGCTCCGGGTCGTCGGCCAGGTCGGCCTTGGTCAACAGCACCAGGGGCAGGACATCGGCCTGGGCGGCCAGGACCAGGTAGCGCTCGACGCGGTGGAGATTGAATTCACCATCCAAGCCGCTCACGACCAGCATCAGGTCGATGTTCGCCGCCAGGGGCTGGGCATCGATTCCACCCGCCTCGCGCCGCTCGATCAAGCTGCGTCGATCGAGGCGCTCGACGATGACCGGCGCATCCGCTGCCAACAGTACCCAGTCCCCCACCGTCACGTAATGCGTGTCGGCATGGAGATGGTGGAGTCGGCCCGCCAAGGTCGCCGGGAACGCTTCCAACCCGGAATCGACGAACCAGCACCCCCGCTCCACCCGCACGACACGCGCCGGGCGAACCGACCCCAACTGCGCCAGGGGGATCTGGGTGGTAAAGAAGTTGCTCCAGCCCAGCGGCTGCAGCCGTGAAAGATCGATGGACACAAGGTCATCCTCTCAACGAATCGTCTGGTGCGCAGGCGCACAAAAGCCCCGCTACGCGCGTAACGGAACAGTTGTTGAGAAGGCCGGGCCTACCTTACTTAACGTATTTAACGAAGGTGCAGCCCGGCGGCGATGACAAGGTCCATCAAGCCTCCGGCGGTGGTTGTATGGCACGCCCTCCGACGGGCGCGCAGCGAATCATAGCAGGACGATGCCCTTCAAGCATCGTCCGCTCTGGCTACTCGCGGCGACGGCTCGAAGATCCGTACGCCCGAGCCAACTGATGAGAATGCTGTCCATGCCTGGATGCTACCCGTCTCCATCCGGTCGCCACAGAACGACTTGTCCCTTCTCGTTTAACTCGCTGTCAGCTTGGCGCGGCGAATCAACCAGTCGTCAAGCGGCTGGACACCGGAGGAAAAACCCTCGACTCGATGCGTCGAGGAGAGCGGCGCAGGGGCCTCGAGGGTCACGTCTCCCAAGTGCTCGGGGCGGCCATCAGGCGCTCGTAGCCCTCTCCCGCGGGAGGATGGTCCAGTACGGCGAGGAAGTGCTCGTACGTCTCTCGGTCGACCCGGACCAGCGTCTGATCGAGCAGCGTCTCCTCGGCGTCCCGGCCCGCCAGATCGGCTGGATGAGCCGACACGGCGAGCGCCTCGACCTGCCGCTCACCGGCAGCGCCGACGCCACCTGCCCCGCCACCGGCCACACCTACCGCCTCAAAAACGGTACCATCGACACCTGATCGATTCGCCACGGACGAACACCGAACATCACGGACTTTCTTTCTTCCGTGTGTCTCCGTGTTCTTCCGTGGCAAAACAGAGTTGGAACATGCAAGTCGAAGCCATCTATCGCCAAGGCCGCCTCGAGTTCATAGCGCCCCTGAAACTCAAGCACGATACCGTGCGGGTCCTCGTCGAGGTGCCCGATGCGGAGATCGAATTTCAAGCGGACGATCAGGGCCTGCCACCAGATGTCATCGCGCGGGCACGGGCCATGCGTGAAGCCCTGGATGCCATCCGCGACGCCCCGTTGCCGCCAGATGAGGAATTGCCCGAGCCCACACAGAAACAGCAAGACCGCTGGGAAGCCTTCGGCTTGCGCGAGAACGCTTGACACATGGATCTCTTACTCGATGTCAATGTCGCGGTCGATAGCTGCGTCGGTCGCAAGCCTTGGTGCC
This sequence comes from Thioalkalicoccus limnaeus, assembly GCF_041197575.1. Taxonomy (NCBI): domain Bacteria; kingdom Pseudomonadati; phylum Pseudomonadota; class Gammaproteobacteria; order Chromatiales; family Chromatiaceae; genus Thioalkalicoccus; species Thioalkalicoccus limnaeus. The sequence continues at coordinate 34,667 of NZ_JBDKXB010000029.1, forward strand.
AATGGGTCGACCTCGCGTTGGCCAAATGCACGGCCGAGGGTGGACGCCTGTGGCTCTATGCCGGCAGTGTCCAGACCCTGGACTATGTCACGCGAAACGAGCTCAGGCGCACCCAGTCGGTTGGGGCGGCACCTCCGTCGGCGAGACAGCTCGAGGCGCGCGCCAAGGCGCTCCTCGCGGCCTTCACAGCGGACAAGCAGTGGTTGGCCGCGCTCGCGGGCGAAGGGCCAGTCTTCGACTGCGCGGATTCAGAGGACGAACAGCTCTTGCGCGCCCTCGATCGTTTCGCGCCCGGCTCGATCAAGTTGCTGACGCGCGATGAACGCCTCTTGGAGCATCACCGCGACCGCACGATCTCGCCCGAGGCGTACTGTCGAGAACCCCTTTCTCGGCGGTCGATGCATTTCGTCGACCTCGAAACCCAGCAAGCCGCGATCCGACCCGAGTTGGAGCGCAACCTTCACCGCGTGCTGCACCACGGCCAATACATCCTCGGTCCCGAGGTGCGCGAGCTCGAGGCGCGCCTCGCCGCCTACACCGGCGCCAAGCACGTCATCACGGTCGCGAGCGGCACCGAGGCGCTGCTGATCAGCCTGATGGCGCTTGGCATCGGTCCGGGCGATGAGGTCATCACGACGCCCTTCACCTTCGTCGCCACCGTCGAGGTCATCGTCCTCGTTGGCGCCACGCCGGTCTTCGTCGACATCGACCCGGCCACCGGCAACATCGACGCCGCGCTGATCGAAGCGCGGATCACGGACAAGACCAAGGCCATCATGCCGGTCAGCCTCTACGGCCAGCCGGCCGACATGGACGCGATCAACGCCATCGCCGCCCGCCACGGGCCTATCCCGGTCATCGAAGACGCCGCCCAGAGCTTCGGCGCCACCTACAAAGGCAAGAAGAGCGGCAACCTGAGCACCCTCGGCTGCACCAGCTTCTTCCCGAGCAAGCCGCTGGGCTGTTACGGCGATGGCGGGGCCATCTTCACCAGCGACGACAGCCTCGCCCAAGCCTGCCGCGAGATCCGCGTCCACGGCCAAAGCGCGCGCTACGTCCACACCCGCGTAGGCGTCGGCGGACGCATGGACAGCCTGCAATGCGCCGTCGTCCTCGCCAAACTCGACCGCTTCGATGAAGAGATCGCCCAACGCCAAGCCGTCGCGCGCCGCTACCAGGATTTATTGGCCACGGAAGAACTCGGAAGAACACGGACAACAACGGACAACAAGAACCTCCGTGACGTCCCCGCTTCCTCCGTGGCCCAAGAACCCCCACACGTCCGTGTTCTTCCGTGTTCTTCCGTGGCCCGAGAACCCCCACACGTCCGTGTCCTTCCGTGTTCTTCCGTGGCCAACCCTCTTCCGTGGCCCAAAGAAGACCGCACCAGTGTCTTCGCCCAGTACAGCCTCCTGGTCGCGGACCGCGCGCCACTCCAAGCCAAGCTCCAGGCCGCCGGCATCCCCACCGCCGTACACTACCCGATCCCGCTCAACGAGCAACCGGCCTATGCCCACCTCGCCGGCACCGAAGGCACCCCGATCGCCGCGCAGATCGCCCGCCAGATCCTGTGCCTGCCCATGCACGCCGACCTGAGCGAAGCCGAGCAACGCCGCATCGTCGCGACCCTGCTGGACGCCATGGATTAGCCACGGATCCACACGGCTGACGGAGGAGATCCGTGTGCATCCGTGTCAATCCGTGGCCACCCGTCAATCAGCCCGTAGGTCGGGTTAGGCGCGCCGGCATGGCGGTCGCCAAGCAGGAGCAGGCCCCCGCGCGCCGTAACCCGACGGGCCGGTGTTCGGGTTTGGGCGGGATTTTGAGCGCGAGGTCGGGTTAGCGCAGCGTAACCCGACATCGGGAACTGACCAGCGCTGTCTAAGCCTCGTGGCCGCTCTGCACCGCGTCCAGGCGGCAGAGGTGCGCTCGGCATCGGCGGGCGCCTGGGCACGCTGCCATGCGACGTCGTCCTCGCCAAACTCGACCGCTTCGGGGAAGATTCTCGCGCAAAGCCGCCAATCCTCCCCGCTCAACGCCGTACCCCAGCGCACGGATCGTCGTGTGAAACCTGACCCCGCGACCTGGCCCCTTGATTTTGTGCATTCAGTAAACTGTCACCGTAATTCCCACCGTAATTCCGTAATTCCGCGCAAGTTCAGATGTGGCAACGCAAGACTTGACCTCAAAGCCCGTGTCTCTCATTGTTGATGAGAATCCGTGACCCTGCTGGAGAAGCGACACGATGCACCTAACCGTCCGCATTCCTGACCGGGCAGCCTCGGCGCTAGCCGGATTGGCCAAGGCACGCGGCCAGACCCCGGAACAAGTCATTACCGCCCTGGTGGAGCATTACCTAGAAGACGCGGAGGACCTCGCGGACGCACTGGAGGCCATTGACGACGGCGAGGCCCCGATTCCACTGGAGCAAGTGAAGCGCGACCTCGGTTTCTGACATGCCCTGGAAGGTTGCCCTCAAGCCCAGCGCTAAGCGTCAGTTGGCGAAGCTGGATCGCCCGGTGCAGAAGCGACTTTTGGACTTCATGGATAGATTGACCGGGCGCGATGATCCGCGCGAGTTGGGGCGTGCGCTGCAGGGTCTTCATCAGCTCTACAAGTTTCGCGTCGGGGACTATCGCATCATCGCGCAGATTCAAGACCAAACACTGTTGGTGGTGGTCAAGGTCGGTCACCGGCGCGAGGTCTACCGTAATCTTGACGGGCTTTGATCCCGGTACGGCACCTGATCCCAGCACGAGATGATGCTGAACCTGGCGACCCCGATACAGGAGACGAAGGCGTATCACACGATCTTCGCCCACGCCGAGGGCAAAGATTCGTAGGTCGGGTTAGCGCAGCGCAACTCGACATCAGGAACTTAGGCGCGAAGAACAAGGCGAAGACCCAGATGATCCTCTTTGCGTCTTTGCGCGAGCCATTCCTTGCCCTCCACGACATCTCGGCCAGGAGCAGCGCGGAGATCAAGGGCGAAGTCTTATCCCGACTGGTCCAGCTCGCGCTCCGGCACATCTACAGCGACCAGCCCGCCGAGCGGCTGCGCGAGCTGCTCGGGCTGATCGCCAAGGTCAGCCGCGACCCCACCGCGCTCGACATTCTGGAATCCCTGCTGCGCTACTATGTCCAAGGCACTGGCCGGCTCACTGAGCGACAGGTCCGCACACTCCTCGAACAAACCCTCTTCGGAGAGCCCCTGATGGAGACCTTCATCGACAGGTACATTGCCCAAGGTGAGCAGCGTGGCAAACAGCTAGGCGAGCAGCATGGCCGTGCCACCATCCTTCTACGCCTGATCGAGCGCAAGTTCGGCCCACCGAGCGAGGCGGTGCGCGAGCGGGTTACGCAGGCCAATCCGGAAGTCCTTCTGGAATGGTCGGAACGGATCCTCGAGGCACAGACCTTGGACGAGGTCATCGGTGGCCTATGCTAGACTGCGCATATGGCGATTAGAGTTCAGCAACCTCATGACTGACGAGACGGAAAACCTGGTCCTGACCATTTTGAAAGATATTCAGGCTCGGACGAAACGCTTGGATGATCGCATGGCCAACCTTGAGCTGCGGATGACTGCCCAAGAGCAACATCTCGGCACGCTTGTTCTATCCTTACCGTCTATTCATGACCGTGTGGATGCATTGACCAGACGACTGGAGCGCGTAGAAAGCCGATTGGAACTGAGAAACGCCGATCCTTAGTGGACACCTGAGTCCCCACCGAGGCGCACCCCGCCATGGAGCGAAGCATAGACGAGTAATGCTGGAAAGCAAGACTTGACCCCATGGCTCGTGTGACCCCATGGCTCGCTTCGACTTCGAACTCGAATCGGTCCCGCTCACGCCCGAGACCCTGGCCGGCGCCGACGGCGTGCTGCTCGCCACCGACCACGACCGCT
>NZ_JBDKXB010000030.1:0-34468 GCF_041197575.1 Thioalkalicoccus limnaeus
GGTCTTGGACCGACGCGGCAACAAACAGTCGGCGAAATCCTGTCGCAGGCTAGTCCACTCCATGATGAACCAGGGCGTGAGCTGGCTGGATTGGTCAGCGATCAGCCGATCGACATCCTGGAATGGCAACCAACGCCAGGCGGCCACTTCGGTCGGATTGACATCGACCGCGACCTCCTCCGGGAAGCGCCCCACGTATACTGAACACATCTCGCGCTCGGAACCAACAGCGCCGAACGGTGCGTGATACTCGAACTGGTAAATGAACGAAAGATCCGTATCAAGCGCGAGTTCCTCGCGCAAGCGACGGTGTGCCGCATCGATGCGCTCCTCGCCCTTCCGTGGATGACTGCAGCAACTATTGGTCCAGTACAAGGGCCACAGGGGCTTCTCGCGGCTGCGTTGCTGGAGCAACACGCTCCCGGTGTCACTCACCAGAAAGATCGAAAAGGCACGATGAAGGGCCCCGGTTCCAAGATGTACATTGACCTTGCTGTCGTAGCCGAGGATCCGGTCCTCGCGATCGACCAGGATCAAAGGCTCGTCGTCGAACGACACCACTCGGTTCGTGCTCATGAAGAGGTTAACCTCATGTGTACAGCCCCATCGGGCGGGCCGTCGCGCGGAGTCATGGCGCGCGGCTACGTCGGTGCGCATCGGGATTCAAACGAAACCAAATCGCTTTGCTGGAGAAAAGAGCCTGACCGAAGGCCCAACGGTCCGGTCAGTCAGCTGCTCAGGCGCAGTTCTCGGAATTCTTACCAGAAACGTGCTTTGAAACAAGGCCAAGCTCCATTGCCCGAACAGCGCCCCGTACACACTGCGCTGCGCGCTGGTCTTCGTGGCAGCACCCGGGCGGCGGACAGCGTGTCCATTCTACTGCCGCGGATGAACAGAGGTCGAGACGGTTTCCGCCTGTCGTAGAAACTTGTCCTGATCCCCGTCGACCGGTGGCAGATTCTGACGACCCGTCACGAACCTCATCGCCGAGGCGAGGGCGAGGATCATGTCATGCTTCGCGTCGAATCCCCGGTGCGCGCCCTATCCCGTTGAATTTCGTCTCTTCGGCTAAGGTTTTAACGGTATCCTGGCGGCACGGGCCATGATAGCATCACGCGCTGCTGGTTCGCCCGCGGATCCAGCAACCTCTACTCGATACCCGAATTCCCAGCGATCGCGCTCGCCGCGGTCGACGGGCGTTGCCGCCGAGAAACTGGAGTGTGAATGTTCGCCGTCGTAGGTGTCGTTTGGGCCGTCACTGGGATCTCTCTGCTCCTCGGATTGGCTATCTTGCGCCTCGCGCCGATCACGCTCGAAGCCTTGGCCGGCCCCTTCTACTGGCACCATTGGCTCGCGCTAGTGGTCGTCGTCGTGCTGATGGCCTTTGCCGAGGGCTATCGAGGTTTCCAGCGCGCCTTCTCGCCGCGTTTCGGTGCGCGATGCCGCTATCTTTTCGAAAACCCCACGCCGGCCCGCGTCTTGCTGGCCCCCTTCTTCTGCATGGGCTACTTCGACGCGACACGACGACGGCAGATCTCCAGCATCCTGTTGACGCTGATGATCATTGTGCTGATCGTGATCGTCCAGCACACCCCCCAACCCTGGCGGGGCATCATTGATGCCGGGGTCTGCGTCGGTCTGATCTGGGGCCTCGGCGCGACCAACGCCTACGTTGTGCTGGCCTTCACGGCGAAGGACTATGCCTATTCTCCGGAGATCGCCTAGGGTATGGTTTCAGAATGATGGCGGCCCTGCCCTTCCGTTGCCGCCCGCTGTCGGATGCACACGATGAAGACCATTCAACAAACCCTTTCTCTGGCCACTCGAGCTCCGATCGAGTTGATCGATATCACGACCCGCGTCCGAGAGGCCGTTACCGCGGCCGGTTTCCGGGAAGGGCTGGTGACCTTGATCTCCCCCCACACAACGGCCTATGTCAATCTCAACGAGTCAGAGTCCATGTTGCAGCAGGATATGCTCGACTTCCTGCAGAAGCTCGCACCACGCGACCGTGACTATCTGCACAATCGCGCGCCGGTCGACGATCGCGACAATGCCCACGCCCACCTGATCGGCCTCTTGATGACGGCCTCGGTATCGATCCCCCTGGTCGAGGGCCGCCTGTTGTTGGGTGCCTGGCAATCGATCTTCTTCATCGAACTCGATGGTCCGCGCCCGGCTCGCCAACTCCATCTCCATTTGCTCGGACAGGTTTGACCCCATGACCCACGACGATCTGGCCGGCTTCCAGGCCGATCCCAAGACCCTCGACCGCGAAGGGCATCTCCTGCTCGACTATTACTTCGAGTGTCACGGCGATCCCAACGAGGCGGCAGCACACCTGTGCAGCGAGCAATCGACAGCCCAATGGCGGCGGATCGGCGTCGACGAGGATTTCCGACCGGTGTTCGCGGCCAAGGTACTGGAACTCGAGATCCTCGGCGAACAGCCAGACTTCAGCTATCCGGTGGCGTTAAAACCGCGCGGTACAGTTCGGTCCTGCAGGGTGCGGATCGCACACCCGCATCGCAACTTCGGCCCACGCATCCCGAATCTGCTGAGCGCCGTCTGCGGCGAAGGTCCTTTCTTCTGTCCCGGCATCGGGCTGATCAAACTGCTAGACATCCATTTTCCAGCATCCTTCCTGGCCCATTTCGAGGGCCCGAAGTTCGGTGTCGCCGGGTTGCGCGAGCAACTCCAGGTGTTTGATCGACCGATTTTTTTTGGCGTCATCAAACCGAACATCGGATTGCCGCCAGAGCCTTTTTGCGAAGCCGGCTACGCCAGTTGGCTCGGCGGCCTCGACATCGCGAAGGATGACGAGATGTTGGCGGACGCCGAATGGTCGACGCTGGCGGAGCGCACACGCCTGCTCGGTGCCGCCCGGCGCCGCGCGGAACAGGAGACCGGCGTCCCCAAGATCTATCTCGCCAACATCACCGACGAGGTCGATCGGCTGCTAGCGCTCCACGATGTCGCCGTCGACAACGGCGCGAACGCCCTGCTCGTCAATGCCATGCCGGTCGGCTTGAGCGCCGTTCGGATGCTGCGCCGTCACACGCGCGTGCCGCTAGTCGGCCATTTCCCGTTCATCGCGGCCTTCAGTCGTCTCGCGCATTTCGGGGTCCACTCGCGGGTCATCACGAAGCTGCAGCGCCTCGCTGGATTCGACGTGGTGATCATGCCCGGCTTCGGCTCACGGATGATGACCGGCGACGACGAGGTCCGGCAGAACGTCGCGGCTTGTCTCGACGAGATGGGTGGCATCAAGCCTTGCCTGCCGGTTCCAGGCGGTAGCGATTGGGCGGGAACGCTGGAAGGCGTCTATCGCCGTCTCGACACAGTGGATTTCGGCTTCGTGCCGGGGCGAGGCGTCTTTGGTCATCCGATGGGGCCACGCGGCGGCGCCGCGAGCATCCGCCAGGCTTGGGACGCGATCGCCAGCGGCATCCCGCTCACAGAGCATGCCGAAACCCAACCGGAATTGCGCTCGGCGATCGACGCCTTCGGCCCTCTCCCGGGGACGCCACCGCAACAGAGTCCGCGCTGATTGGTGCGCCGGAGAGGCATCGAATGCCCGTCCTAGCAACGCCGGGCCTGACGACGCGGGCATGCGGCTCGAGATCCGCCGCCAACAAGGGGCCTTGCAGGACGCGGCCCCGAGCATGACACCGCGAACCGCGCCGCGCACCCCGTCGCTGACCGCCGCCCCGTGGCACCAGGGCACCCGGGCCGCCGTCATTCATCGCGGACGGATCTGGGATTATGACGAACTAACAGCTCGCGTATCCGCGCGGGCTGCGGCCTTATCAGAACAAGGCCTGCGAACTGGACAAGTGGTACTGGCCTGCGATTCGTCGGGACCGGACCTAGTGGTCACGCAGTTCGCGCTCGGCCGGCTGAACGCGGCGATGTGTCCCTGTGATCCGGCTCAATCCCCGGAGCGCCGCGCGGCCTTGATCGCGGGAGCCGGCATCGAGTGGCAACTGATCGAGCACCAGGCCGCTCCACCGCGACTGCGGTCGACCGGCACCTGCCGGGAGAGCGACGGTGAGCCCGCCGGGTCGCTCGCATTGATCGTTGAAACAAGCGGCAGTCAGGGCACACCGAAGGCCGCGATGTTGACCCCAGCAAGCATCGTCGCCTCCTCGACACTGGTCAATCGGCACCTCGCTCTCGGACCAGGCGATCGCTGGCTGGCCTGTCTACCACGCCACCATGTCGGCGGGCTGTCGATCGGCTATCGGTGTGCGCTGGCCGGGGCGACGCTCGTGGTCTGGGACGGATTCGTCGTCGACAGACAGCTGTACCGCGCACTGGACACCCACCGCATCACCCATGTATCGATGGTTCCAGCGATGTTGGCCCGCCTGCTGAGTCTCGGCTCTCCACCACGGCATCTGCGGGTGCTGCTGATCGGCGGGCAGGCATTGCATCCGTCACTGATGGAGCAGGCCTTAGCGGCAGGCTGGCCCCTCCATGTCACCTATGGGATGACCGAGACCTTCTCGCAAGTCGCCACGTCAACCCGGTTGCGATCGACGCCGGCACCAGGGGTGATCGCCCCACCGCTTCCGCACATCGAGATCGACGCGGCACGAAATGACGAGCCGCCGCGGCGGCTACGCATTCGCGGACCCGTGGTAATGGCCGGGTACGCGAACCGTGCCCGTGAACCCGGACACGGTCTCGACCAAGGCTGGTTCGCGACATCGGATCTCGGACGCTGGTCGGCGGACGGCCAAATCCGTGTGATCGGCCGCGCCGATGAGGCACTGGTGATCGCTGGCACACAGGTCTACCCGCAGCAGATCGAGGCGCGCCTGTCGCGCGCGCCCGGCGTGACGACCGCGGCTGTCGTCGCCGTGCCTGACCCCGCCTGGGGCCACACGCTCGCCGTCGCCTACACGGGACCTGTGGAGCCGACCGTGCTGGCCGATTGGTGTCGACTCAACCTCGCGAGCCCCGAACGGCCGCGTCGCGTCGAACGGTGGGAGAAACTCCCCCTTCTTGCATCAGGAAAACAGGACCGGCGACGGATCGAACGAAGGTTCCTCGCAGACAACGCAGAAGATTGAGAGGCACCCGGGAAACCTCACGGCGGATCCCCGCAACGCTGTCACCGGCGGCGGCGCTCGCCAACAACGGCGGGGATCCACCTGCACAGATCAATTCGCTTCGGTATCGTCGGCCGCCGCGCCGTCCGCATCCAGCATGTCGTCGAGCGCATCCTCGGCCGCCTCGACCTCCTCTTGGAATCGGTCCGCCGCCGCCTCGGCTTCCTCGGTGCCGGCCTGACGCATCTCGTCGATGGCATCCCGAGCCTCTTCGATGCGTTCCTCAGCGCCTTGGCGCGCTTCCTCGACCTGCTCCTCGACGGCTGCGGCCGCCTCGTCGACGCGCTCGCGACCTTCGTCTCGCAGTTCCTCGACCGCCTCGCGGGCTTCATCGACACGTTCCTCGACGGCCTCCCGCATGCCTTCTACCGTCTCCTGCGCCGACTCGATCGCCTCCTCGACGACCGGCTCAGCGGCCTCGATCATCTCCTGGGTCTGCTCCTGAAGTCGGTCGACCAAAGGTTCAGGCGTCGTCTCCTCGGGCTCGGCCTCCTGACCAGGACCACAGGCCGTCAACATCAAGGCCAACAGCAAGACGAATCCCAACAAACCATGCTTACTCATCGCGTTCTCTCCCACTTGTGTTGAACGGAATCTCGACCAGGACCAACTCCAGGCCCTAACCTCGGACGCGTCGCCGGAGATCGCGCCCCAGCCTGACCAGCAGCAAGGCGACTGGCGTGGCATGAAAGAGCAGATCGACGATGTCAATCGGCCGCACCAGGGTGCCGGCCACCAGCATCTTGCTCTTCTCCCACAGGTGCGGCTCCGGATAGAAGGGTGAAAGACCGATCAAGGCCGCGGCCAGGATCAGGATCGGGAGCGGCACCCCGTCGAGCCAATGCAAAAAACGGTTCATCGAACCACCTCGGCGACCATCATTGATCTCCACTTCCTCTCGATGCCGTGACAGCCATGAGCCGACAAGCGCCGGCCGATCGCTCCCTGATCAGATTGTCTGCCACCAACCAACAGAATGACGGCCAGACTTCCCTGTCCGCCGACCAAAGCCTAAGATTGACGCCGCCCGTCGGACGGTCGGACCGGCACGCGCTCGAACCGTTCTGGCGCATTGACGACGATCAAACCCCGCCGACGTGGCCGTCACCGAGAAAGGACCGAGGAAACCCGCACCATGTCCCTGAGCTTTCAGGATCTAACAGCGATCTTTGCGCTTTGTCTGCTCGGCTGGTTTTGGTTGGATAGCCTGCGTGCACGGGAGATCGCGCTGGGCATCTGCCAAGCGGCGTGCGCGCAACGTGACCTGCAATTGTTGGATCAGACAGTCGCCTTGCGCCGGCTCGGCCTGCGCCGCACCCTCGCTGGCCTTCGCTTTCGCCGAGTGTACCGATTCGACTACAGCGACGAAACCCTCGATCGCTATTCCGGCCACCTGGTCCTCATCGGCCTCGATCTCGAGGAGGTCAGCTTCGGTCTGCCGTCAGCCCCCGACGATCTGTGATCCGACAACGGTCTATTTGACGACTTTCAGGCGGGGCCGTTCCCGTGGAGGTGGCGGATCTTCGTCGTCCGACGACAGCTCCGGCCGAGGAGCCTCGTCCGGGAACAGCATGCCGCGCCCGTTTTCCCGAGCGTAGACGCCGATCACGGCATCGATCGGCACCGATACTTCCATCGCAACGCCCCCGAAACGGGCGCCGAAGGAAACGCGATCATTACCGATCACGAGCCCGCGTACCGCGCCCGGTGATATGTTCAGGACCATCTTGCCATCCTGGACATAGGCGACCGGCAGCTCGGCATCCTTGCGCCGCGCATCGACCAAAAGATGCGGGGTCAACTCGTTATCGAGGATCCAATCGTAAAGTGCGCGAATCAAGTACGGACGATTCGATGTCATCAGATTACCCAAACACGAACCATGTCGAGACCATCTTGGGGCACTCTGGTCCTGTTTTCTAGGACATCACAGATCGGCCGCCATCTCCCGTTCCGCCTCGGTCAGACTACGCTGGAAGGACGGCCATTGGAGAAGCCGCTGCGCGTAGCCTCTGACCGCCGGTGCGGTCGCGGGCAGTTCGATACCGACCGTTGCCAAGCGCCACAGTAGCGGGGCGATGCAACAATCGACCAGCGAGAACTCGTCGCTCATGAAGAAAGGTTTGGCCCCGAACACCGGCGATGTGGCGATCAGGCTTTCCCGTAACTCTTTGCGGGCCTGAGCCGATCGATCGCGGTCACCCTTCACGATCTGACCGAACAGGCTATACCAGTCCCTGTCGACCCGGTACATGAAGAGCCTGGCATTGGCCCGCGCCACCGGGTCGACCGGCAAGAGCGGGGGATGCGGAAAACGCTCGTCCAAGTATTCCATGATAATCCGCGACTCGTAGAGTCTCAGATCGCGATCCACCAGCGTCGGCACGGACCCATACGGGTTGAAGTCCATGACCTCGTCCGGCAGATTTTGAGCATCGACATCGACTATCTCGACGGCGATACCCTTTTCGGCCAAGACGATGCGAACACGATGGCAAAAGGGGCACGACGGGTCGGAAAAAAGGGTCATCACCGTATTTCTGTTGGCAGCCACTCAGATTTATCCCGAAAGGGGAGCAAAAACCGAACGAGAGCGGACCGAGCCGAGCGGTGGCCGCGAACCGGCGACCCCAGGTGCCTTCGACGCCGGCACGGCTTCCGGATACACCGCCCTCACGAGCACCGCCCCGGTGCCGCCGGCCCGACACATCCCTGTGGCGGACGAATCGGCGTCAATGGACGTCCTTCCAATACTCCTTCTTCAGCAAGTAGGCAACCACGAAGAACAGGCCGAGAAAGAGCAGCACGTAGATGCCCAATTGGCGGCGCTCCAAGATGATGGGTTCACCGGCGTAGGTGAGGAAGGCCGTCAGATCGCGAACCATCTGATCGTAGGCCTGGGGCGACAGCACCCCTGCCTCGACCAGCTCGACCCCTTGGATTGTCTTGTGCTCCTCGCCGTCGACCATCGTCGTCTTGTAGACGCCGCGTTGAGTGCCCTGCAAGCCGCCGAGCATATGCGGCATCCCGACATCCTGGAAGAGCGCGTTATTCACGCCGTAAGGGCGCGACGGATCGACATAGAAGCTCTTCAAGAAGGTGTAGACCCAATCCGGGCTACGCCAGCGCGTGACCAACGTCAAATCCGGGACCGCCATACCAAACCAGGCCTCGGCATCGTCGGGGCGCATCGCGATCGTCATCATATCGCCCGGCTCGGCCCCACCCCGAAGCAGGTTTTCCCGAAGGTCGGCTTCATCGATCCCGAGATCGTCCGCCAACCGGCTGTAGCGCATGAACTCCAGCGAATGGCAACCCATGCAGTAGTCGACGAAGTACTGGGCGCCACGCTGCAAGGATTCCTGATCGTAGAGATCGATCTTCGACTTCTGCAGCGGGATAGCGCTTCCTCCAGCCCCCAAGGCCATCACCGGGGAAAGCAACAGGATCAATACGGCTAACAACTTGCTCATTGCGTCACCCTCTCCGGAACGGGCTTGGTCTTGTCTAGCGTGCTATAGATCGGCATCAGCAGGAAGAACGCGAAATAAAGAACCGTAAAGACCTGAGCCGCCAACGTACGCATTGGTGTCGAGGGCACCATACCAAGCCAGCCGAGGACAACGAACGACAGGACGAATAGCGCAAGCGCCGTCTTGAAGATCGGACCCTTGTAGCGCATCGACTTGACCCGGCTGCGATCGAGCCAAGGGAGGAAGAACAGGATCAGGATCGCACCGAACATGACCACAACGCCCGGGAAAGCCGAGCCAGCGATCGGCGGAACCGCCCGCAGCATCGCGTAATAGGGCGTGAAATACCAAACTGGCGCGATATGCTCAGGCGTGAGCATCGGGTTGGCCGGCTGGAAGTTCGGGGGCTCGATGAAATAGCCGCCAAAGGTCGGGGCGAAAAAGACCACGATCGAGAAGAACGCCAGGAACACCACGACGCCGACCAGGTCCTTGACCGTGTAGTACGGATGGAAAGGAATGCCATCGAGCGGCTTGCCGTTCTCATCCAACTTCTCTTTGATCTCGATCCCATCGGGATTGCTGGAGCCGACTTTGTGCAGCGCGACGATATGGAAGAAGACCAACGCCGCAAGGATGAAAGGCACAGCAAAATGAAGCGCATAGAAGCGATTCAGCGTAACGTCCGAGATCACGTAATCACCGCGGATCCAGATCGCCAGATCCTCGCCGATCACGGGCACTGCGGCAAACAGGTTGACGATGACCTGGGCGCCCCAGTAGGACATCTGACCCCATGGCAACAGGTAACCGAAGAAGGCCGTTGCCATCATCGCGACATAGATGATCACGCCGATGATCCACAGAAGCTCCCGCGGCTTGCGGTAGGAGCCCCACAGCAAGGCGCGGAACATGTGCAGATAGATGACGATGAAGAAGGCCGACGCCCCAGTGGAGTGGATATAGCGAATCAGCCATCCCCATTCGACGTCACGCATGATGTATTCGACGGAGGCGAACGCGGCATCGGCGGAGGGCTTGTAGCTCATCGCCAACCAGATACCGGACACGATCTGTATGACCAGTACCAGAATCGCCAACGAACCGAAGAAAGACCAGAAGTTCAGGCTCTTCGGAGCATAATACTGGGCGAAGTGTTCGTTCCAGACCTTTGTCAGCGGGAAACGTTTATCGATCCAGCCGATAAATCCGGTGGTCTCTGTACTCATCAGGCGGCTCCTTCATCCTCACCGACGAGGATCGTGGTGTCGTTTAGATACATATGCCGGGGGATAACCAGATTGGTCGGCGCGGGAACGCCTCGATAGACCCGACCGGCAAGGTCGAACCAGGATCCATGACAGGGACAGAAGAACCCGCCTCTCCAGCGCTCGCCGAGATCATCGGGCGCGACATCGGGCCGGTAAGTCGGGGAACAGCCAAGATGGGTGCAAATCCCGATCGCGACGAAGTATTCCGGTTTGATCGACCGTACCGGATTCTGACAGTAATCTGGCTGAATCGACATCGAGGACTCGGGGTCGGCCAAAGAGGGGTCGAGCGTCGGCAACACCTCGAGCATCGACTCCGTCCTGTGAACGATCCAGATCGGTTGTCCGCGCCATTCGACACGCAGCATCGCTCCTGGCTCCAAGCGACTGACATCCGCTTCGACCGGCGCCCCGGCCGCACGTGCCGCTGCACTTGGATTCCATGCGGAAATAAACGGGACAAGCGCATAGCCGGCGCCGACGGCGCCTACCACGCTCGTCGCGGCAACGAGGACCCGTCGCCTGGCCTTGTTCACCCCTACAGTACTCATAGCTCTAATGGCCCCCGCCGTTTAGATCACTGGCCACCACCTCGGGCTGCCCCGAACTTGGCCAGGTCGTTTGATGAATCAGGGATATGCGGAAATGCCCGCGAACGTTGATCGCGCATTTTCCCTGATTGCAACAAGCAAGGTCAAGGACAGCCCCCGCTGTCGCCGCGGACCAACACCCGTCCACCGCGGGTTCAGGCTGGATTCTCGATGTCGATGAAGCGATGGGCAATCGCAAAGCGCTCGGCGAGGTGTGCGCCGAGCGCGGCGACCCCGTAGCGCTCGGTCGCGTGATGACCGGCCGCGAAGTAATCCAGGCCCAATTCCCGGGCCAGATGGGTCGTGCGCTCGGAGATCTCCCCGCTCACGAAGGCGTCGACACCCAAAGCCGCGGCTTCTTCGATATGGTCTTGGGCGGCGCCGGTGCACCAAGCCACGCTGTCGAGCAGCCCCGACCTGACGGGAACGTGGACCGGCTGGCGACCAAGATATTCGGCGATCAGCGTCGCCAACCGGGCGCCGCTTAGCGGCTCGGGGAGACGTCCCTGCCACAATAGCCCGTCACCTGCGGAGACCGGCACCGCGCCGACGAAACCAAACCGAAGTCCGAGTTGGTGGTTGTTGCCAAGCTCCGGATGCCGGTCGAGCGGCAAATGGTAAGCCAGCAGACTCACACCGGCCCGCATCAGCGCGCGTACCCGTCGCCCCTTGATGCCGACCAACGGTTGCGCCTCGCCCTTCCAGAAGTAGCCATGATGCACGATGATCGCGTCGGCGCCCCAGTCGAGGGCCTCGTCGATCAATGCCTGACAAGCCGTGACACCGGTGGCCAGACGCTGAATCGGGCGATCGCCTTCGATCTGCAACCCGTTGGGGCAGTAATCCGAGGCATCGCCGACCTCGAGCAAGCCATCGCAGTAAGCGCGCAACGCGTGAACATCGATCGTCATCAGGATCTGAACCGTTTCCGAAACGAATGACCACCTCGCGCAACCGAGCCCTGCCCGGCCAACCAACACGCAGCGGTTCCCACGCCCCGGCCCGACCAACCGCGAGCGCGGCACAATCGCCCGCTGCCGACAACTCGAGCCGTACCCGGGCTTCCCGTGTCGCACGAGGCCACGCGATGAACATAACACGGACGCAGAGACATGGCAGCCTCAGGACATGGCCGCCGGCCACATCTGCCCGATGCGACCGGAACGAAACGACCCGCCTGAACGAGACCGCGCAAAAAAAAAGCCCGGCGGGCGCCGGGCTGAAAACGTCTCATGATGAGAGAGACGAGGAGGACACTGCAAAATTCGGTAATGTCTGTTGTTTTGATGCTGTTTCGGTCAAGCGGCAGCAGAATCCCGGCCAAACCGATCGCCGACGCGACCGATCAATGGATGAACAGACCGCCGTTGACGGGCAGGTTCGCACCGGTGACGTAGCCGGCCTCATCGCTGATCAAGAAGGCGACGGCGGCGGCGATCTCCGCCGGCTGTGCCATTCGCCGCATCGGGATCCCAGAAATGATCGATTCGCGGATGTCGTCGCGCATCGCCAACGTCATCGCGGTCTCGACATATCCGGGCGAAATCGTGTTGACCGTGACACCCTTCGCGGCGCCTTCCTGGGCCAACGACATGGTCACGCCATGCATGCCGGCCTTGGACGCGGCGTAGTTGGCCTGCCCGAACTGACCGCGCTGGCCATTCACCGACGAGATATTGACGATGCGCCCGTAGCCTGCCTCGAGCATGTCATCCCAAACCTGGCGAGTCACATTGAACACGCTGTTCAGGTTGACATTGATGACGTCCATCCACTGGGCCGGCTCCATCTTCTTGAAGGTCTTGTCCTTCGTGATCCCGGCGCAATTGACGAGGACGGCAACAGGCCCGTGCCTCTCCTTGATCGTCGCGATCATCTGCGCGCAATCGTCGAACGAGGTCACATCCGACGCGATGATGTCGACCATCAACCCCTCTGCCTGCCGCTCCTGCTGCCACGTCTCGGCCAAGGACTGCTCGGCCGGATGATGATTGGCCACGACGACCAGGCCGTCTCGCACGAGACGCCGGCAAATTGCGGTCCCGATCCCGCCGATACCCCCGGTTACCAGGGCCACCCGACTCGTTTGTTCGCTCATTAACTGGTTCCTCCTGTCTTATGTGTTTGTGTTGTGGTAGCTGGCGCCGAACGGCGCCATTACCGGCAAACGTATCGATGCGATTCGATGCGGCCGGCAAATCGAAATCAACGTACGAATCCGGCGATCCGATCGCCGCGCCGCACGAGGCCGAACCAAGGCCCCGCCGACGGGCCACCGGTGCCGCGCGCCATCGCGCAAGAAGCGATGACCCGAAACACCGGAGGCTTTTCCCGAAAAGGTCGCCACAGGACCCTTTACATCGGCCGCCCCGCGACCGATTGCAGGCCTGGTGTCACCCCGGACCGACTTCGAGTACGGGATGCGGCCCCTGCGGTCGGCAACGGCTCAGACGGCCGATGTCGAAACCGAGCGGCGCATGTCCGACGACAGGTCCGACAGACTCCGCTCGTACCAAGCCCGATAGTCTTCGCGCAGATCACCTGCGAGCTTCATGTTGACCTTGGCCTCGGCCATCATCTGCTCGGTGACGTCCTTGACGATCTCCGTCTGGCCCTTCAGATAATCGTTGTAACCCTTCGACTCCGTGGCCACCTTCATCATCCGCAGGCCCTGCTCGAGGCACAGGTTGACGGCCTCCATCTGACGCCCGACCAAACGCTCCCAGGTGCGCATGTTCAGCTCGACCATCGCGTTCGCGCGCTCCAGATTCTTCGTCGCGACGTCGCCCATTTGCTTGACACTATCGTTAACAGTCATTTCGCTACCCTCTTTTGTGCGTTGCAGCATTTGTTGCAGTGCACAATAATGACCGTCTCACCTCTTGTCAAGCCCCTTCGGCTCAGGATCCGCGTCGCGGCGGCCGGGCTGCGGAGCTTGGTCATCCCGCCGCTGGGCGGCCGCATCGAAGCCAGCGGCACGCAGGAACTCCTCTTGGACCTCGGCCCACAGCTGCATGTTACGCTGCGCGAGCCGGCTCATCGCGTCGAACGGCGTGTCTCCCCAGGCCTGATGCAATTGATGCTGCTGCTGAGCGAAGATGTCGAGCGATTCCTCTAGATAGCGTGCGAAGAGCCCCTGCAAGGTACCGCCGTAGAAGCGGATGATCTGGGCGAGCATGCTGGCCGAGAACAAGGGCTCGCCGCCGCTTTCCTCCTCGAGCATGATCTGCAGCAGTATGGCTCGGGTGATATCCGCGTCGTTGCCGGTGTCGATCACCTGAAAGGCCACGCGCTGCATCACCAGGGCCCGCACGTCGATCAGCGTGATGTAACGGCTCACCTCGGTGTCGTAGAGCCGGCGGTTCGGGTATTTCTTGATGATCCGTAACTTACTCATGGCTGGCACCTCCGGCCAAGGACGGCGAAGGACAAGGGGCGGACCGGCGAGCTCGATCCGGTCGTGTCCCCCGCCGCGGGTCGATCAATCCCGCTCGACGGCCAAGGCAACGCCCTGACCACCGCCGATGCACAGGGTCGCCAACCCCTTCTTCGCATCCCGACGCTGCATCTCGTAGAGCAGCGTGACCAGAACACGGGCGCCGGAGGCGCCGATCGGGTGGCCGATCGCAATGGCCCCGCCGTTGACATTGACCTTCGTCAGATCCCAGCCCATGTCCTGATTCACGGCCATCGCCTGCGCTGCGAACGCCTCGTTGGCTTCGATCAGGTCGAGATCGGCGGGCGTCCAGCCGGCCTTGGCCAGGCACTTCGTCGACGCCGGAATCGGACCGGTGCCCATGATCGCCGGGTCGACACCCGCACTGGCGAAGGCCACCAACCGCGCCAATGGCTTCAGACCAAGGGATTTCGCCTTGGTTTCAGTCATCACGATCACGGCCGCGGCGCCATCGTTGATCCCAGACGCGTTGCCCGCCGTCACGGTCCCATCCGGCGCAAAGGCCGCGCGCAGCTTGGCCAGGGCCTCGACGGTCGTGCCCGGCCGCGGAAATTCGTCACGATCGACGATCACCGGATCCCCTTTGCGCTGAGGAACCGCCACCGGAATGATTTCGTCGCGGAAACGCGCGGCCTGCTGCGCGTCCTGCGTCTTGCGTTGCGATTCCGCGGCAAAGGCGTCCTGCGCGTCGCGGCTGAACCCGTACTTCGTCGCGATGTTCTCGGCCGTGGTGCCCATGTGGCACTGATTGAACGCGTCCCACAAGCCATCGACGATCATCGAATCCTTCATCGCCCAATCTCCCATCCGCTGACCTTCGCGCGAACGCGGCAGCACATGCGTCGACTGGCTCATGCTCTCCTGCCCGCCGGCAATCACGATCTCGGCGTCCCCGCAGGCCACCGCCTGCATCGCCAAATGCACCGCCTTCAAGCCGCTGCCGCAGACCTTGTTGATCGTCATCGCCGGGACCTTCTCCGGCAACCCGGCCTTCAATGTCGTTTGCCGCGCCGGATTCTGCCCGGCGCCAGCCGTCAGGACCTGCCCGAGAATGACTTCGTCGACCTGTTCGGGGGCGATCCCAGTCCTTTCGAGCAGGGCCTTGACTACGGTGGAACCCAACTCCGTCGCGGCAAGGGAGGCAAGCCCTCCACCGAAACTGCCGACGGCCGTACGGCCGGCGGCGACGATCACGATTTTTTCGTTCATGCTGTCACTCTGCCCGATGGCGATGGAAATCAAACCAGAGCCGGCATTGTCGCAAATTTCGGTTTCCGGTGGGTACGCTCGCCGCAGCGGGAAGCCTTGGCGCGCGGCTTACTGGCACCTCGACAACGCCTCGGTGGTCTCGATCAGCTCACGTCGGGCATCCCGCACCGCTCTTCCGGCCCCGGCCACCGCAGCCGCTGGGCTACGTCGCCCTGTCCATCCTGCCGACCTATGAGCGATGATATGGCCCTAGGCAACCATCGCCACCACCCGGGTCTCGTTCGGCGGTGGCCGGGCGAATGGGCGCCCGTTCGGCGTGCCCTTTGTTGCGGCGCACAAACATCCATGCTAGCTTCGCGCCAGCGACTGATTTCGAGATAGGAGGTGACCATCGTGACCGATACGGCATCCAACACCAGCGATTGGCTGGAGATCCAACGCAAGTACTGGGAAGGCTGGAGCGAGATCGGCCGCAAGGCGATGGGATTGGATCAGGCCCCGACCAATCCCTGGTTCAATGCCATCGACCACTGGTGGCAAGCCATGGCGCCGGCGGCCCCAAACGATCTCGTTCGGGATTTCATGCAAAAGCTCGTCGACCAGGGCAAGTCGTTTTTCGGCCTCACCGAGACCTGGACCAAGGGTCTGCCCGGCGACGCGAGCGGGGACGCCGCGCAACAAGGTTGGAACCTTTTGTCACGCACCCTCGACGACTGGCAGAAGGCCTTCGCCGGCGGGCAGCAGGACAGCGATCAGACGCTGCGTCGGCTGATGGCCTTCTGGGAGATGCCGCTCGATAACTGGCAGCGAACCATGTCGTCGTTGTCGCCGATGCCTGGCGACTTGCTGCGCAACATGCCGCATGACCAGGTCCAGGACAGCATGAATCGATTCCTGTCCGCCCCCGGGCTTGGCTACACCCGCGAGGAACAGGCCCAGACGCAGGACCTGATCAAGAAGTCCCTCGAGTACCAGGCGGCATTGCGCGAATACACGGGCTTTTTCGCCCAACTCGGGGTCAAGTCCGTCGAGCGAATGCGCACCTTCCTGCAAACGAAGGGCGACAAGGGCGAACCGATCGAATCCGGGCGCCTGCTCTACGACTCGTGGGTCGCGTGCTGTGAACAGGTCTACGCCGAAGAGGTCAGCACCGCCGAGTACGCCCGCATCCATGGTCAGTTGGTCAATGCGCAGATGGCGCTCAAGCAACGGATGTCGATCGCCGTCGACGAGACCCTCGGGGCGATGAATATGCCGACACGCAGCGAACTGCGCACGCTGCAGGATCGCCTTCAGGAGACTCGCCGGCAGATCAAGCAGCAGGGCCGCGAGATCGCGCAGCTCAAACGCCTGATCGACGACAAGCCCGTGGAGGCGGCTGCCGCCCCACCGCCGATGGCGCTGAAGCAGGCGCCGGCGGCGACGACGCGCAAGCGCGCGACGACCAAGCCCACCACGAAACCCACGAGCAAATAGCAACGCCTGCCTCATTGCAGCTAGTTAAGGAGAGACAATCGTGTCCGTGTTTCCCATCGCTATCCGGCCCGATAAATTGACCGAGGAGATGCTGGATTACAGCCGCAAACTGACGGAAGGCGTACAGAATCTCCTCGATGCGGATCAGATCGATACCGGCGTGACGCCGAAGGACGTCGTCTTCAGCGAAGACAAACTGGTCCTGTACCGCTACCAGCGGCCGAAGCAGGTCAAGACCCAACCGACACCGCTGCTGATCGTCTACGCCTTGGTGAACCGGCCCTATATGACCGACCTGCAGGAGGACCGCTCGACGATCAAAGGCTTGCTGGCCACCGGCCAGGATGTCTACCTGATCGACTGGGGCTACCCGGATCAGGCCGATCGCGCCCTGACCCTCGACGACTACATCAACGGCTACATCGACCGCTGCGTCGACTACCTGCGCGAGGTCCACGACACGGACCGGGTCAACCTGCTCGGCATCTGCCAGGGCGGCGCCTTCAGCCTCTGCTACGCGGCGCTCCATCCGGACAAGGTCAAGAATCTGGTCACCATGGTGACGCCGGTCGATTTCAAGACCCCGGACAACCTGCTGTCGGCGTGGGTCCAGAACGTCGACATCGACCTGGCCGTCGACACCATGGGCAACATCCCGGGGGAGCTGCTCAACTGGACCTTCCTGTCATTGAAGCCCTTCAGCCTGACCGGTCAGAAGTACATCAACATGGTCGATCTGCTCGACGACGGCGACAAGGTCAAGAACTTTCTGCGGATGGAGAAGTGGATCTTCGACAGCCCCGATCAGGCCGGCGAGACCTTCCGGCAATTCATCAAGGACTTCTACCAGAAGAACGGACTGATCAACGGCGGCGTGCGGATCGGCGATCGCGAGGTCGACTTGAAGGCGATCGAATGCCCGATCCTGAACATCTATGCCCTGCAAGACCACCTGGTGCCACCGGACGCGTCGAGGGCACTCAAGGGCCTGACCTCGAGCGACGACTACACCGAACTGGCATTTCCCGGCGGCCATATCGGGATCTATGTCAGCGGCAAGGCACAGAAGGAGGTCACCCCGGCGATCGGCAACTGGCTCAATGAGCGCGATTGACGGTCAACGCGAGCCCACGGCTGTTCGGCGATGCGGGTCTTGACGTTACCGCGTCCCGCGGCCGTCCTCTATCGTCAAACCCGTGTGGCGCGGTTCCCGACCGCACCGCAGCCCGCGGGTTTCCATCAAGGTTGTCGCGCCAGCGGCTGTTGGGGCGCGGGCTCGTACCGCGCTCGCGCACACCGCGCCAAAGGTTCGTGCGGCTGAAGCCGCACCTACATCGCGCTGGCGCGCACAGCGGCAATGGCCGTCAGCTCCTCCCGTCGCCCGCGATACGTCGACCGTCGCGATCGAACCAATGCAGCGCCGCGAGATCCGGGGCCAGCTCGACTAGGTCCCCCGTCCTAGCTAGCTCGACGCCAGTCGGCCACCGTGCCGTCATGGCCCCGTCATCGAGCCCCTGGCGATCAGCGAAGTGGATCAGGGTCTCGTAGCCCAACGCCTCGACGGCATCGACCCGGACTCGGATCCGCGGCGCCCCGGGGGCGGGCGGCACCAGGGCCTCGGGCCGCAGCCCGACGTATTGCGCTTCGGCCGGAGGAGGACCCGGCAGCGGGATCCATTGTCCAGCCAATCCGAGCTCGAACCGATCGTCGTCGGCTCGGAGCTGCACAACCCATCGATTCATCGGCGGGTTGCCGAGAAACCCCGCGACGAAGAGGTTCGCCGGTCGCTGATAGAGCTCGAGCGGCGCGGCGACCTGCTGCAACCGGCCCTGATCCATGACGGCGACGCGCTGCCCCAACGTCATCGCCTCGACCTGATCATGGGTTACGTACAGGGTCGTGGTCCGCAGCTGCTGCTGGAGTTCGGCGATCTGCATGCGGATCTGCGCCCGCAGCCGGGCATCGAGATTCGACAGGGGTTCGTCCATCAGGAACACCGACGGCTCGCGGACGATCGCTCGGCCCATCGCGACCCGTTGGCGCTGGCCGCCGGAGAGCTCGGCCGGCTTTCGTTCCAACAAGCCGCCGAGCCCCAGCATGTCGGCCGCCGCCTGTATGCGCTCGTCGCGATCGACGCGGCGGAGCCGCCGCATCCGCAGCGGGAATGCCAGATTCTCGCGCACGGTCATGTGCGGATAGAGGGCGTAGTTCTGAAAGACCATGGCCACGTTGCGCTGCGGCGGTCCCAACCGGTTGACCACGCGCCCATCGAGGCGGATCTCGCCGGCGCTCAGGTCCTCTAGCCCTGCCAGCATCCGCAGCAGCGTCGACTTGCCGCAACCCGAGGGACCGAGCAGCACCAGCCATTCGCCATCCTCGATCTCGAGCGTAAGGTCCTCGATGACGGTATGGGCGCCGAACCTCTTGACCACCCGATCGAATGCGACACTGGCCATCAGGCATCAACCCTTGATCCCGGTCGCCGCCACGCCGGCCACGAACCACCGCTGAAAGACCACGAAGACCACCAGGACCGGCAGCACCATCAAGACACCGAACGCCAGGATATCGCCCCAAGCCAGCGGCGGCAGCGTGTAGAAGGTCGCGATCCCCAACGGCAGTGGACGCACCGACTCCGACGTGGTCATCAGCAAGGGCCACAGATATATTCCCCAGTGGAATAGGAAGGTCACGATCGCAACGCTGGCAAAGGCCGCTCGGCTGTTGGGGATCACGATCGCGACGAAGGTCCGGAACACACCGGCACCGTCGATCCGCGCCGCCTCCTCCAACGCCTTCGGCAGGCCCAGGAAGAAGCTGTAGAAGAGATAGATGGCCAACGGATTGGCGACGAATGGGATCGCCTGGACCAAGTGATCGTCGCGCCAGCCCAGCGCCGAGAGTTGGTAGAACAACGGGATCGCGATCGCCTCGAACGGGATCACGAGGATCGCGAGCACCACGGCCAGCATCGCCTCGCGCCCCCACCACTGCAAGCGCGCGAGCGCGTACCCGGCGAAGGCATTGACGACCAGGCCCAACCCGACGATCGTGCCGTTGATGACCAGCGAACTCGCCAGGTAGCTGCCGAACGGGACCCGTTCGAAGACCGAGCGGTAATTCTCCAGACTCACCGATTCCGGCACCCACCCGCGCCAGCTGGCCGCCTCGGCCAGCACCAGCTCATCGGGTTTCAGGCTCCCGACCAGCATGAAGAGCACCGGGCCGAAGAACACCAGTGTGACCGCCAGCAGCACCAGATAGGTCGCGATCATCGGGAGGATCGGCCGACCGTTCATCTCCCCTCCTCGCGTTGGCGCATCGACCAGCGCTGAACCAACGTCAGGCCCAGCACCAGAAGGAAAAAGATCACGCTCATGGCCCCCGCCAACGCGACCTGACCGCGGTCGAAGGCCGTCCGAACCACCTCGTGGATCACCGTGGTGCTCGCATCCTGCGGTCCGCCACGGGTCATGATCCGCACCTGATCGAAGACCCGAAACGACAGGATCGTCGTCACGATCACGACGAAGATCAGTGGGTTACGCAGACCTGGGAGCGTCACATGCCAGAACTGGCGCCAGGCCCCGGCACCATCGACGGCCGCCGCCTCGTAGAGGGACCGCGGGATCGCTTGCAGCCCGGCAAGCAGCACCACCATCTGAAAACCGGTCCCCTGCCAAATCGATGTCAGCATCACGGCCGGCAGCGCCCAGACGGGATCGTTGAGGAAGTCCCGCGGCGTCCAGGCGCCGAGCGTCAACGCCGACAGCACACCATTGAGCAGCCCATCGGGTCCCGGCGCGAACAGGATGACCCAGATCACGGCCACCAGCGACAACGGAAAGACGACCGGCATGAACAGCAGAGTCCGAAACAACCAACGACCGCGAAGCTGACGATCGAGCAACCAGGCCAGGGCCAGACCCAGGGCCGTCTGGATCGGCACGACGATCAGCGCGAACAGCGCATTATTCAGCAGGCCGCGGCGAAAGGCCGGATCGGCGAACGCCTCGCGGTAGTTGTCGAGACCGACGAATTCGACCGACAACGGCGAGCCGAGTCGCAGGCTCGTAAAGGACATCACCAGGGCCAGCGCGAACGGCAGCAGGATGAAGGCGCCGAGACCAAGCAAGGCCGGCGACATCAAGAGCCACGCGGCACGGGCCTCCTGATGTCGCCATGCGATCATCGAAGAGGTCCCCGCTGGTCACGGGCTACGACCGGGACGGCCCGCCGACGACGACAGCGAGCGGACATCAGGGTCACGTCGGAGCTCATGCCTCGATTCTAGCATCGCCGCCCATGTCGTCCCGGCAAACGGACCACGCCGGCCGGATGACCCGCCACGCCGTCCAACCTGACGCTCGAGGCCACCCCGTCGCGTGAATCCTCGCGACCGGAGAGCCCGTCACGGGGCGTTCGGCTGTACCTCCCACGTCAAGGGCACCTTGAAAAATTCAAGGTGCCCGCGCGGGGCAAGGATGCCCCGCCATTTTCAGTCGCCTAAGCGACGGAAAATGAAGCGAAGCGGAAATCGCATTTTCGCTTCGCGTCTTGAAAGATTGCCCGGATGGCAATTTTTCAAGGTCCCCTCGAGTCGTCACCCGGGCTCCTGCTCATTCCCCAAAGCCGATGCGGCCGCCCCGGCGCGGTCATCGAGATGGGTATGTGGGTAGTGACGATTGGCAGCCATCTCGCGATCGATGCGCTGCGCCGCGCGCGTCAAGGTCGCTCCGACATCGGCCCCGTGACGAATATCCCGAAAGGCCCGTGCGAAGGTCTCGCTGATCACCGGATAGGCTGGGGTCTTCGGCCGCGGCTGCGTGTAACCGTCGCGCAGCTGCGCGACGAACAGGCGCAGCGGACCATCTTCGCCGTAATCGGCGGAGCGGTCGATCGCCGACAGACGCGCCGGCACCGCGCCATTTGCCGCGCTGATCGCGAGCACCTGATCCGGGGCGAGCAGGAAGGCCAACAGTTCGGCGGCCCGATCCGGATCCCGAGCCCGGCTGGAGATGGCCCACTGCCAAGAGCCCTGGCCGCTGACTGAGCGCGATCCGGCCCGCGGCAACGGCAGCAATAGCAGATCCTCGCCGAGCGCGTCCCGGTAGGCTGGGGCGTTCCAGTGCCCGCCCCACGCCAGCGGCACGCGCCCGAGCCGGAAGGCCGCGTCATCGAGGTTCGGGTCGACCCAACCGCGCGCGAACCACCGCTGCACGCGTTCGAGGACAGCCACCGACGCCGGCCCGTCGAGCACCCCCGCGGCCCCTTCGGCGTTCGCCGCCACGAGACCGGCCCCGGCCGATTGCAGCAGTGGCGAAAAGGCGTAGGTGAACCACTCATCGCCATAGTTCAGTTTGAGATCCAGCACCGGCTGACCCGGATCCCGTGCGGCCAGGCGTTCGAGCAGCGCCTCGAACTCTTCGAGGGACCAGGCCTCGGAGGGATGGCCCGGAATCCGCGCACCCACCGCGTCCAACGTACGCCGGTCGGCCCACAGGCCGAGCCCCGAATCGAACGGACCGAGCGCATAGAGGGTCCCGCGCCAAGTCCCCTGATCGATCAGCGACGGCAACAGATCGGCGAGCAGATCGGGCGGCAACCGGTCGCTTAACGGCGCCAGCCAGCCACGCCAGGCATAGGCCGCCATGTAAGGGCCATCGAGCTCCAACAGATCCGGCAGCTGCCCCGCCAGTGCTGCGGCCTGCACCTGCCCGTTGTAGGACCCTTCGGGTATGAAGGTCAGCTCCACGGCCACCGTCGGGTGCCGCGCCTCGAACAGCGCAATCTGGTGTTCGAGCGTCCGGCGTTCCGCTTCGCGCCCGGCATGGGCCCAGACCTGTATCCGCTCGACACCGACGTTGCCGTTTCTTTCTGCATCACAGGCGCCGATCAGGATCGCTCCGACGATGATCGACAAGCACGCGAGCCGAACAGGCCAACGCACCGCAGTGCAGGGTGTGACCATGAGATGCTGGATAGGCCGGTGCGACCCGGCGGACCCGAGCCACCGTGCCGCCATCCTTGAACCCGTCCGCGGGGGGCGTACGAACAGCCGCCGGCGAAGCGACAAGGACGGTGACGGGATCGTCTCGACGGTCATGTCAGTTGCTCAGCAAAACAGCGGCTTCGACCATGAGGTCTCGGCGGGCCTCGCCACAGGCATACGCCCAGCCCAGCCCGCCCGGGGTTCGGCGCCTGGCGTGTCCGTCCCGGTCGATCAGAATCACGGCACGCCGCCGGGGGTTCGCGCTTCGGCCCTGGCGCGACGATGGCTCTCTCCCTCAAGCAGGGCGCGCCCCTCTATACTATGGCGTTTTCTCGTCAACCTGGAGTCTGTCCATGGCGCACAGCGCAGTCAAGAAGGTGGTATTGGCCTATTCGGGGGGGCTCGATACCTCGGTGATCCTCCGGTGGTTGCAGGAGGAGTATGGTTGCGAGGTCGTGACCTTCACCGCCGATATCGGCCAGGGCGAGGAGCTGGCGCCGGCGCGGGCCAAGGCCGAGGCGGCCGGGGTCAAGGAGATCTATATCGAGGATCTGCGCGAAGAGTTCGTCCGCGACTTCGTCTTCCCGATGTTCCGCGCGAATGCGCTCTACGAGGGCGAATACCTGCTCGGAACCTCGATCGCGCGGCCGCTGATCGCCAAACGCCTGGTCGAGATCGCCGTCGAGACCGGCGCCGATGCGATCTCGCACGGCGCAACCGGCAAAGGCAACGATCAGGTGCGCTTCGAGCTGACCGCTTACGCGCTGAAGCCGGACATCCAGATCATCGCCCCCTGGCGCGAATGGGACCTGCTGTCGCGCGAGAAGCTACTGGCCTATGCCGAGCGGCACGGCATCCCGGTCGAGATGAAGCGCGACGGCACCAAGTCGCCGTACTCGATGGACGCGAACCTGCTGCACATCTCCTACGAAGGCTATGATCTCGAGGATCCCTGGTGCGAACCGGGCAGCGACATGTGGCGGTGGACGGTGCCGCCGGAACAGGCACCGGATCGCGCGACCTACGTCGAACTGACCTTCGCCTGCGGCGATTGCGTCGCGCTCGACGGCCAGGCGATGGCGCCGGCCGAGCTACTGGCGGAACTCAACCGCATCGGCGGCGAAAACGGGGTCGGCCGCGCCGACATCGTCGAGAACCGCTATGTCGGCATGAAATCGCGCGGGTGCTACGAGACCCCCGGTGGCACCATCCTGCTGAAGGCGCATCGCGCGATGGAATCGCTGACGCTCGATCGCGAGGCGGCGCACCTGAAGGATACGTTGATGCCGCGCTATGCCGAGCTCGTCTACAACGGTTACTGGTTCTCGCCGGAGCGACAGATGCTCCAGGCCGCGATCGACCAGACCCAGGCCGTCGTCAACGGCGTGGTCCGGCTCAAACTTTACAAGGGCAACGTGCTGGTCGTCGGCCGCAAATCCGACACCAACAGCCTATTCGATGCGTCGATCGCAACCTTCGAGGAGGATGCCGGCGCTTACGACCAGGGCGACGCGACCGGTTTCATCCGGCTCAATGCGTTGCGACTGCGGGTCGCCGGGCGCCGGCGCTAGCGCACGAACCAGGATCGGCCGGGGCCGTCCGTGAGCGGGCGAGGCATCAGCTCCCGGCCGGTTGGGACGAATGGCACGATGCCGCTGGCTCCCCGGTCATCGACCGGGCGTGCTGATCCGCCGGCTTCGCGGACAGGTGCATCAGGGGGGTCGCCGCGGTCCAAACACCGAAAGCGATCAAGAGCCAACCCAGTGTCCGCCGATGCCTGTTGAGCCAGTCCCCGCCCCGGCCCGAGGCCCACGACAGACCGATCATCGCCGGGGCCGTGCCCAACCCGAACACGGCCATGAAAAGTGCGCCACTGGCGGCACCACCGGTGCCGGCCGCGGCGGCCAGCATCCCGTAGACCAGACCACAGGGCAGCCAGCCCCAAAGGGCACCGACCGCGAGCGCCTGCCCGGCGTGTCGCGGCGGCAGGAATCGCCGCGTGATGGGCGCCAATAGCCGCCAGAGACGTGCCCCGGCCGCTTCCAATGGCGCAAGCAGACGCATCCGCATGGCCACCTGCAGGCCGAGCAGGATCAGCACCAGGCCCATCACCAACCGCAGCCAGGGTCCCAGACCCATGGCGCCCGCCAGTCCGGCACCGATGCCCCCGGCGATCGCGCCGGCCAGTGCATAGCTGGCAATCCGTCCGACGCTGTAGGCGATCGCGAACAGTGAGCCACCGGTCATGCCGAGGGCACCGGCGAGCCCGCCGCACATCCCCAGACAATGCACGCTCCCGAGAAGACCACCGAGCAGTGCCGCGAGCAGGGACGCGTCGATCGCCATCAACCGGCACCACCCTCACGGCCTTGTTCGGAGCCGGTCGGCGCCGGGTCGACGCCACCGACTGGCGGCGGCCGGGTGTCGTCATCGAGCAGGATTCGCCACGCCGGGCTATCGAGATCGTCGAACTGCCCGTTGTTGACCGCCCACAGGAAGGCCCAGGCCGCGCCGACGACGATCATCACCCCCATCGGGATCATCAGGTACAGGATGCTCATGCGCCGGCACCGTCCGCGACCAGGTCGGGTGCCCTGTTGCGCGTCGGCCGTGGCGCCCCTGACAGGCGCAGCGCGTTCAGCACGACCAAGAGCGAACTGGCCGACATCCCGAGCGCGGCGATCCAGGGCGTGACGAGCCCCGCCGCCGCCAGCGGCAGCATCGTCAGATTGTAGGCCGCGGCCCAGGCGAGATTCTGGCGCACGATCCGTAGCGTCCGGCGCGCGTGGACGACGCCCGTGGCGAGCGGGCTCAGCGCCTCGCCTAGTAGCACGAGATCCGCACTCGTCTGTGCCAGCGGCGTGCCGCCGGCCAGCGCGACCGAGACATCGGCACCGGCCAGCACCGGTGCGTCATTGACGCCATCCCCGACCATCGCCACCCGGGCGCCGGCCCGCTGCCGCGCGCGCAACAGGGCCAGTTTGTCCTCCGGCGCCAGTCCGCCGTGCCAGCGATCGAGCCCGACCGCCGCCGCGATCGGCGCGACGGCCGCGGCACGGTCGCCGCTCGCGATCTCGATCGAGAGCCCCAGCCGTTTCAACTCGTCGACCGCGGCGCGGCTGCCGGCCCGCACCTGGTCGGCCAAGCGGATGATGCCGGCGACACCCCGATCATCGACCAGATAGACCAGGGTCTCATCGCCGCCGGCTGCTGGCTCCGGCGTGTCGCGCGCCAGCCCGAGCGCCCAATCCGGTCGACCCAGGCGCCAACGGCGACCCAGCACCTCCCCCTCGATACCGAGCCCCGGCACGACCTGGACGTCCCGCGCCGTCTCGATCGGCGCAGCGACCGTGAAGGCCCGCGCGATCGGATGCTCGGACAGGGTTTCCAGCGCCGCGGCGACCCCGAACACCTGCTCCTCGTCGAGCTCGCCGCACGCGGTGACATCGGTGATCCGAGGCCGGCCGTGCGTCAGCGTGCCGGTCTTGTCGAAGAGGAGATGATCGACCCGCGCCAGGGCCTCGATGGCCCCGCCGCGGGTGACCAAGAGGCCCTGGCGGGCCAGAAACCCGGTCGCCGCCGTCAAGGCCGCCGGGGTCGCGATCGACAGCGCGCAGGGACAGGTCGCAACCAGCACGGCCAAGGTCACCTCGAAGGCGCGCGCCGGATCCAGTTGATGCCAGACGAACCAGGTCGCGGCCGCGGCCAGCAGCACGCCGAACACGAACCAGCGCGCGACGCGATCCGCGCTCACCGCGAGCGGCGGCCGCTCCGATTGAGCGCGATCGAGCAGCCGCCCGATCGCCGAGACCATGGTCTCGGCCCCGGTGCGCTGCACCTCCAGCTCGAGCGGATCGCCGAGATTCAGGCTCCCGGCCCAGGCCGATTCGCCAGCCGCACGTTCACGCGCCCGAGCCTCGCCGGTCAGCATGGATTCGTCGAGCCGAGCCGGGCCGCGCAAGCGGCCATCGGCCGGAAGGGTCTCGCCGTGGCGCACCGACAGCCGGTCGCCAGGCACGAGCTCGCGCAGCGCGACCGTCTCCCAATCGCCCTGCACACTGCGCCGCCGCGCCGAGGCCGGCAGCAGCCGGGCCAAGGCCTCGTGCGTATCGCCGGCACGATAGCGTGCACCGGCCTCGAGGTAGCGCCCCAGCAGCAGGAAGAAGGTGAACATGGTCACCGACTCGAAATAGACCGGGCCCGCACCGATCAGCGTATGCCACGCACTCGCGAGCCAGCCACCGCCGATCGCCAGCGCGACCGGCACATCCATGCCTGGACGGCCGCCGCGCAGGTCTCGCCACGCGCCGACATAGAAGGGATAGGCGGCGTAGAGGGCGACCGGCGTCGCGACCAACAGGCTGACCCAACGGAGCAGGTGTTCGAGCCCCGGCTCCATGTCCTGGAAGGCCCCGAACCAGAGCGCGACCGCATACATCATCACTTGCATCATGCCGAGACCGGCCACGCCGAGACGGCGCAGCGCGGCGCGTCGTTCGCGCTGGACGGCCTCGGCAAGGCCGGCCGCGCCCGGATGCGGTCGGTACCCCAGTTGGGCGAGCGCGCCGAGCGCCGCGCTGAGCGGCAAGGTCCGTGGATCCCAGACGAGCCGCGCACGGGCCGATGACGGGTTGACACGGATCTCGCACACGCCGGGCACCTGTTCCAGGCGGCGCTCGATCAACCAGCTGCAGGCCGCACAGCGCAAGCCTTCGACGAAGATGGTGCAGGCCCGCAACCCGTCGCCGATCGGCGCGCTGACCGCATCGAGCTGATCCGGACGGTCGAACGGCTGCCAAGACTGATCGGGGCGATCACCCGCAACCAATTCGAACGGCCGCTCCGCCGGGAGCCTGCGGTACTGGTAATAGCCAGTCAGACCCGCGTCCCGGATCAGTTCGGCAACGGCCTGACAGCCCGGGCAGCAGACCCGGCGCCGCTGCCCATCGATCTCGACGCACCAGGGCTCGGTACCGGTCAGCGCCTCACCACAATGGAAGCAGCCTTCCGTCATGGCGGGTCGGCGTAAGCGGGTGGGACCAGCACGAGCGAGCGCGAGCCAGTCAGCTCGCCCGACAAACGCCAGACACGGTCACCCGGATAGAGTTGGACGTACCAACGCCCCTCGGGCGGTTCCAGCTCAGCGCTCCAGCCATCCGGCACCCGGGTCAGGGGCAGGACTCGATCGCGCTCCTCGATCAGCGGGTGGGACAACCGCAGTTCCAGCGCCTCGGGCTGGACCGTTTCCGGGTACAGATGGACCTGGACCAGCCCCGCCGCCGCGACGATCCGAATCTCCGCGCGCAGACCGAGGGCCGCCGCAGCCTGATCGCGCTCGAGGCGTTTCTCGATCGCGCGCGCGATGCGCGAGTAATCGTCGACGACGAGCGGATTCGGGGAACTGAGCGCAAGCCACAGGGTAGCCAGACCGCCGACCACCGCGACGGCCGGCGGCGCGATCAGGAACCAGGGCCAGAATTGCCGGTACCAGGGCGTCGTCTCGGCGGGTTCCGCGGCGTTCGATCTCATCGCAATCTTTCCCCCTCAGCGTGCACCCGGACCCACGAATGGCGCCCGCCGCTCGATGCGGGCCGGCACCTCACCACTCGCCTCCACGGTCAGCGTGACCTCGACGATGTCCGACGCCAGCGCCGATGAGGGTGCCTGCAAGCGCAGAGGCACCCGCAGGACCTGACCCGGCCCCGAGACCAGGGGCTGGGGCCGATCGAGATCGACCACCAAGCCGTCGATGCCGTGCGCCGCGATCCGGTACTGGCGTTCGACCTCGGTCTTGTTGACGAACGTCAGCGTGTAGACATTCTCGATCAGGCCGCCTGCTCGCTCGCGGTACAGCGTATTGCGATCGCGAATCACATCGACGATCAGCGTGCTGCGGTTCGCGACGGCGGCACCGAAGCCGATCAGCAAGGCAAGCAGCAGTGCACCATAGATCAGCACGCGCGCACGCCAGACCCGGCTCGGTCGCTGTTCCTCCATCGCATGATGGGTCGAGTAACGGACGAGACCGCGCGGATAGTGCATCCGATCCATCACGCCGTTGCAGACGTCGACACAGGCGGCGCAGGCGATACACTCGATCTGCAAGCCCTCGCGGATGTCGATCCCGGTCGGACACACCTGCACGCACAGATGACAATCGATGCAGTCGCCCAACGGCGACGTCTGGCGGTCGAGATCCATCTTGCGCGGACCGCGTGGCTCACCGCGACGCGCATCGTAGGAGATGATCAGCGTGTCCTTGTCGAACATCGCGCTCTGGAAACGCGCGTAGGGACACATGTATTTACAGACCTGCTCGCGCAGGAATCCGGCATTGCCGTAGGTCGCAAAGCCGTAAAAGAGGATCCAGAAGGTCTCCCAAGCGCCAGTCGAGAAGGTCAGGACCTTGTGACCGAGCTCCAGCGTCGGCGTGAAATAGGCCACGAAGGTGAAGCCGGTCCAAAGCGAGAAGCCGATCCACAGGACTTGTTTCGTGCCCTTGCGGGCGAGCTTTTCGAGGGTCCAGGGGCCCTCGTCGAGCTTACGCCGCCGCCCATGGCGACCCTCGGTGATCCGCTCCATCCACAGGAAGGCCTCGGTCCACACGGTCTGTGGGCAGGCATAGCCGCACCACAGGCGCCCGGCGATCGCCGTGACGAAGAAGAGCATCAACGCGGCCATGATCAACAGCCACGCCATGAAGAAGAAGTCCTGCGGCCAGAAGGTCAGGCCGAAGATGTAGAACTTGCGCGCCGGCAAATCGAACAGGACGGCCTGGCGGCCATCCCAGCTCATCCAGGGCAGCAGGTAATAGAGGCCGAGCAGCAACCAGACGGCGAGCCACCGCAATGACGCGTAGCGCCCCTGGACCTCGCGCGGATAGATCTTCTCGTGCGCGACATAAAGAGACTGCGCAGCCCGCCCGGCGTCCTCGCCACCCCGCCGCGGGCGCGCGGTCCGCCCCCTCTTGACCGGCCCGCGCCGTGGACGGGACCTCACGAGGGATCACCGCGACGCGCATCGGGCCTTTCGCGGTAAGCTGCGGCGGTCGGGTCCTTGGGTTCGGTCCGGATCAACCAGATGACGAAGGCCGCCGTGCTCGCGGTCAGCAACCAGAAGCCACAGAAGCCGATGCCGTAGCCGGCCTTGCGGCTGATCTCCCAGCCGGGTGCCGTGGTGCCGGACAGCAGCTCCGGGTCGACCATCGCGAAGAACACGACGAAAGCGGCCGTCGCCATCAGAAAGGAGACCCACAACGCATAAGCGATATCCCGGCGCCGCCGCGGCCAGGGTCGTGCCCGCTGGGGCTGGTCCTCCGACACTCGGCCGCGGCGGATCGGTTTCATGGCGACCCGCTAATCGGTGACCTGACCGGACAGACGCATGACATAGGCCGCCATCAGCCGCGTCTGCTGTTCACCGAGGATCGGCAACTGGGCCGGCATCTGGTTCTGGCGACCGCGGCTGACTGTCTCCTCGATGCGCGGCCGATCGGAGCCATAAAGCCAGTCCTCGTTGGTCAGGTTCGGCGCCCCGACCGCGCTCATCCCGGTGCCATCGGGCCCATGGCAGGCGCTGCAGATGGCCCAGAAGGGGGCAGCGGCCGCGGCCATCTCGGGATCGTGATCGAGGCCGGCGAGCCCGCGCACGTACTCGACCATCCGCACGACCCCCTCTTCGCCGCCGATCACCGATCCCATTGGCGGCATGATGCCGGCTCGCCCGTCGCGAATGCTGGTCAGGATCGAGCGCTCGTCCCCGCCCCAGAGCCAATCGTCATCGGTGAGATTCGGAAAACCGGGCGCACCACGGCCATCGGAGCCGTGGCACTGAGCACAGCGGTTGGCGAAGATGTTGGCGGCCGCCGCCATCGCATCCGGATCGCGCGCGAGTTCCGGGATCGACAGATCGTCGAAGCGCGCGAAAAAGACCCGCTGGCGTTCCTCGATCCGCACGCGTTCTTCTTCGTACTGACCCGTCTGACTCCAGCCGAGGAGCCCCGGGAAATTGCCGAGCCCCGGGTACAGCGCCAGATAGACCACGGCGAAGACCACGGTCAGATAAAACAACCACAGCCACCAACGCGGCAATGGGTTGTTGTACTCCTCGAGGTCGCCATCCCAGACGTGCCCGGTCGTACCGGAGGCCACCTCGTCGGGGT
The DNA here is from genome assembly GCF_041197575.1 of Thioalkalicoccus limnaeus. NCBI lineage: Bacteria > Pseudomonadati > Pseudomonadota > Gammaproteobacteria > Chromatiales > Chromatiaceae > Thioalkalicoccus > Thioalkalicoccus limnaeus. Next base: position 30,747 of record NZ_JBDKXB010000030.1, read on the forward strand.
CGATCTTCGAGGTCCAACGCAGCAGCCACACGGCAGCGATGATGTTGCCCACCGTCAGAACGATGATCCATCCGCTCCAGAAACTGCTCATCGCAAGCCTCCTTTGTTCGAATCGTCATCGGAATCCCGTTCGTCCTCTTGCAGGGGCAGATTTGCCGCCTCGTCGAAGTCTTTTTTCCGCCGACCGCTCCAGGCCCAAACGACGACACCGACGAAGGCGGCCATCAGCAGCAGGGTCCAGAGCCCATGCCAGTCGCTGCCAGCCATGACTAGCGACCTCGCTCGAGATTGGTCCCAAGCCCTTGCAGATAGGCAATCAGGGCATCGATTTCCATCTTGCCGGAGGTCGCCGCCTGGGCGCCGGCGATATCCTCATCGGTATAGGGATGGCCAAGCCGCCGCAAGGCCCGCATCCGCCGTTCGACCGTGCGCGGATCGACCTCGCGCGTCGCGAGCCACGGGTAGGCCGGCATGTTCGATTCCGGCACCAGTTGACGCGGATCGATCAGGTGCAACCGGTGCCACTTGTCGCTGTAGAGACCACCGACCCGCGCGAGGTCCGGCCCGGTGCGTTTGGACCCGAACTGGAAGGGCCGATCGTAGACCGATTCTCCAGCCAACGAATAATGGCCGTAGCGCTCCGTCTCGACACGAAACGGCCGGATCATCTGCGAGTGGCAGCCGAAGCAGCCCTCGCGAATGTAGATGTCCCGGCCGGCCAATTCGAGCGGCGGATAGGGTTCGATCCCAGGAGCCGGATCGCGGACCTGCGCATCGAAGATCAGCGGGACTATCTGGACCAGCGTGCCGACGCTGATCACGAGGAGAATCAGGACCGCCATCAGGCCGACCTTCTTCTCGACGAAGTCGTGCTTCACGGCTGTGACCTCCTCAGTGTGCCGGGGCCATGACCGGCACCTCGGCCGGTTTCGCACCACGGATGGTTCGCCAGGTGTTCCAGACCATGATCAGCATGCCGGACAGGAACAGGACGCCACCGAGGAGCCGCACCCAGTAGAAGGGATAGGTGCGCGCAACGGTCTCGATGAAGGTGTAGGTCAGGGTTCCATCCTCGTTGATCGCGCGCCACATCAGGCCCTGCATGACGCCGGCCATCCACATCGAGACGATGTAGAGCACGACCCCGATGGTCGCGACCCAGAAATGCAGGTCGATCGCCTTGACGCTGTGCATCTCGGCCTTGCCGAACAGCCGCGGCACGAGCATGTAGACGCAGCCGATCGAGATCATCGCCACCCAACCGAGCGCCCCGGCATGGACATGACCGATGGTCCAGTCGGTGTAGTGCGATAGTGCATTGACCGTCTTGATGGCCATCATCGGCCCTTCGAACGTCGCCATGCCATAGAAGGATAGCGATACGATCAGGAACTTCAGGATCGGATCGGTGCGCAGCTTGTGCCAGGCACCGGACAAGGTCATGATGCCGTTGATCATGCCGCCCCAGGACGGAGCCAACAGCATCAGCGAGAACACCATGCCGAGGGTCTGGACCCAGTCCGGCAGCGTCGTGTAGTGAAGGTGGTGCGGGCCGGCCCACATGTAGAGGGAAATCAGCGCCCAGAAGTGTACGACGGACAGCCGATACGAATAGATCGGGCGGCCAACCTGTTTCGGGACGAAGTAGTACATCATGCCGAGGAAGCCGGCGGTCAGGAAGAAGCCGACCGCGTTGTGACCGTACCACCACTGAACCATCGCATCGACGACGCCCGAATAGACGGGATACGAATGCGTCAAGCTCGTCGGCAGCGCCAGGCTGTTGACGATGTGCAGCACCGCGACGGTCAGGATGAAGGCCCCGAAGAACCAGTTCGCGACATAGATGTGTTTGACGCGCCGGGTCGCGATCGTGCCGAAGAACACGATGGCATAGGCCACCCAGACCAGAGCAATCAGCACATCGATCGGCCAGATCAGTTCGGCGTATTCCTTGCTTTGGGTCAGCCCCAGCGGCAAGGTGATCGCTGCCAGCAGGATCACCAGTTGCCAACCCCAGAAGGTGAAGGCCGCCAAGGGGCCACCGTACAGGCGCACATGGCAGGTGCGCTGGACCACATAGTAGGAGGTCGCGAACAGGGCGCTGCCGCCGAACGCGAAGATCACCGCGTTGGTGTGCAGGGGTCGCAGGCGGCCGTAACTGAGCCAGGGAATGTCGAAGGTCAGGGTCGGCCACATCAGCAGGGCGGCGATGATGACGCCGACCAGCATGCCGATCACGCCCCAGACGATGGTCATGATCGTGAACTGGCGGACGACGGTGTCGTTATAGGCCGCGGCAGTCGTCATGATACTCCACCCCACTGTAGGTTGGACGAAGGCCCGTCCTCTCGACCGCGGCCCTGACGGACTCAGCGCCACCCAAAACGGGCCATCCGGTTCTCCGTGCGGTCCATGCCAGCGCCAGAGAGGCTCAGTTTACTCCGTCCCAATGATGCCGGACCCTGCCGCCGGTCAACACAAAGGTGGGTTCCGGCCCCCCGAGGAGGACCCGCAAAGAGTCCGACGCGGGCGCCATCAGCTGCTCGGAGATAACCGTGCAGCGTCGGCCGCTCTGGCGGAACGGCAAGGACCGCCATAAAGGGGTGCCGCGGCTTCGAGATAAGGGGTCAAAGTCGGCCCCTTTGGCGTCGCCGACCCGCGACGGCCTCAAGTGCCGGCGCCGTCGGGTTGCGCTGCCCGCGCAACGCCAATAACCTTGCATCGTCGCAAGGGTATTCGGCCCGTCCGCGCGCCTGAGCCACTGTCTGGGGAGAAATCAATGAAGCAACGCCTGAAGCAGCTGTTCGTCCTCTTCACCGGCCTGAGCCTGATGTTCGCCGGCACCATGAGTGTCGCGCACACCGGACTGGTCGACAGCGCCACGCTGATGCAGATGGAAGACCGAGCCGAGACCATCGCCGACATCCGCGAGATCCTCTCGAAAGAGGCACTGGCCGAACAGATGGAGCGCATGGGCGTGGATCCGGCACAGGTGTCCGAGCGCATCGCCCAACTCACCAACGAGGAGCTGGCCACGCTGCAAGCCCAACTGCACGACCTGCCCGCCGGCGGGGACCTGCTGGCGGTGATCGGCCTCGTGTTCGTCGTGCTGCTGATTCTCGAGCTGGTGGGGGTCATCGATATCTTCCGCGCCATCTGATGTGGCAGGCGACCCGAGCCGGTCGTGGGGCGCCCTAGGCTGCGTGCTCGCCTGCCTGGCGCTCGCCGTGACCGGCTGCGCCCGCACACCGCTGATCAGTGAACACCTGCCCGACCGCGACGCCCCAAGCAACGTCGAACTCCACGAGGTCGCGTTCTTTCCACAGGACGACTTTCAATGCGGCCCCGCCGCACTGGCCACGGTACTGGCTTGGAGCGGACAGGCAGTCACTCCGGAGGAACTGGTTCCGCGCGTCTACCTGCCGGCGCGTCAAGGCAGCCTGCAGCCGGAAATCCGCGCGACGGCCCGCTACTACGATCGCCTCGCCTACGAACTGGACCCGCGGCTGACCGCGTTACTGACCGAACTCGCCGCCGGCCACCCGGTGCTGGTGCTGCAGAATCTCGGTATCTGGCGCTGGCCGGTTTGGCATTACGCGGTGGTCGTCGGCTTCGATGCCGAACGGCAGCAGGTCATCCTGCGCTCCGGTACCACCGAACGCCAAGTCTTGTCCGCCCGCCGCTTCCTGATGTCGTGGGCACGCGCCGACGCGTGGGCA
>NZ_JBDKXB010000031.1:0-32343 GCF_041197575.1 Thioalkalicoccus limnaeus
CGCGCGTGCCGGCGCTCATGGCAAAAGGCTCCGACTCCGAGGCGGCAGGGTCGTCCGCCACAGGGGCTGCGAGCTCGGTCACCAAGTCGAAGCGGCTGGCCAGCGCCGGATCGTTGAGCCGCTGGTCAGCTTCGGCGACGGGCGAGAGCGAGCGGCCGGCAGGCGCGGCCACGGGCTGGCTCGGCACCGCGACCGCCGACCGGTCAAGCAGCCGTTGCAGGTAGCCACTCACGAGGCGGCCCTGCGGCTGGCGAGCGCCGGCTCAGCCGCGATCAGGCCAGCGAGCGCGCGGCGATCGTCGCGGGAGAGGTCGAGTATCTCTGCGAACGACCAGCCATAGCGGGCGGCGATCAGGTGCACCTCCCGCAGCAGGAACGGACGCTCGCCAGCGAGCCGCTGGATCAGGTAGCGGGCGAGATCGAAACGTACTTCCTGATCCGTGCCGCAATGCGGACAGCGAGCGGCCAGATCGAGGGTCAAGATGGGCGCGGCCCGCTCCAGGAAGGCCAGCACCGCCGCGTCACAGGCGCCGCCCGAGATGACCAGCCGCTCCAGGAGTGCCTCCGGGGTGAGTGTCAGGTCCGCGATGCGTGGGGCCCGCACCCGGCGGCCGTCCGTCCAGCTCCAGCTACCGTCGGCGAAATCGGGGCGCGGGCGCTCGCGATCCTGCATCTCGATGAGTGTGCGCAGCGACAGCTCGAAGCCAAAGGCTTCGCCGCAGACGACACAGCGCGTGCGGCAGTCGCAGACGTCGCCGTAGAGCTGGCCGTAGAGCTGTGCGACCAGCCGGTCGGCGGTCGTGACGTCGAGCGCTTGCACGTCCATACCAGGGGCAAGGCGCGCGACCATATCCAGGGCTGCCCAGGGAGAGCCCGGGTCGAGGGTCAGCTCGTCGCGCCCGGTGAGCGGCCTGGAAAGCGCCGCCGCACTGGCTTGGCTGGTGTGGTCCACACCCGTTGTCATCTGCGCCTCCTGAAGGTCAGGCCCGTGCAGGCTCAGGTCTCGGCGACCTCGACCACGGCCTCGTCGCGGATGAAGCCTTCGTTCTGCAGGACGATGGTCTCGAATGCGACCGCGTTGGCGTTGGCGTCCAGCTCCGGCACGGCGGTGAACTCAGAGACCCAGCAGCGGAACACCTGCCAGCTCCTGACCTTGACCCCCTGCAGGTTGTAGAGCTCGATGGCCATGTCCTTCCGGAAGTCCTTCAGCGACACGGTTGCATCGCCAAGGATGGAGAAGGTCTTGCTCGCCCAGGCTTCGAAGTCGGTGTCGTGGGTGATCCCACGCTCGATGGTGATCGCCTCGAAGGTCGAGACGCCTGGGGAATGGCGCTTGGCCGAGAGGTCGCCGCCGTCGCGGTGGCTCACCACCTCGGTCGTCCGCTTGAGGCCGGAGACCTTGCTCACCCCGGCGACCGGGCGGCCGTCCCACACCACGCGGAATTTGAAGTTCTTGTAGGGGTCGATGCGGGACGTGTTGACCGTGAACTGGGCCATGGAGATCCTCCGTAAACGCGCTCGGCCTGGTCGCTCACCCGGCCGCTCAGACTTCGGCTTGGCCGGCGAGCTGCTTGACCGTCAGGATGACGAACTCCGCCGGCTTCAGCGGGGCAAAGCCGACGACGACGTTGACGATGCCGAGATTGATGTCGCTGGCCGTCGTCGTGCTGGCATCGCAGGCGACGAAATAGGCGTCGCTCGCCTTGCTGCCGGCGAATGCCCCCTGGCGGAAGAGCCCGTTCATGAACGAGCCGGCTGCGAGACGGATCTGCGCCCAGAGGGGCTCGTCGTTCGGCTCGAACACGGCGAACTGGAGGCCGCGATAGAGGCTCTCTTCGATGAACAGCATGGTGCGACGGACAGGAACGTACTTGTCGTCGATGTTGCCGGAGCCGTCGAAACCCACCAGTGTGCGCGCCCCCCAGCTGACCACGCCGGCCGAAAACACCCGCAGCGCGTTCAATGCCTTCGGATTGATCACCCCGTTGTCATCATCGGTCAGCCGCCGCTCCAGGCCGGTCACACCGCGGATGGTCGCCTCCAAGCCCGCTGGCGCCTTCCACACACCGCGCGTCGCATCGGTTCTAGCCATCAAGCCGGCGATCGAGCCCGCCGGGTCAATGACGCGCCCCTCGCGGGTCCCGTCGTGGATGCGCAGCCGTGGCCAGTAGGCCGCCGAATTGCGGGTTTCGACACCGATGCGCAACAAATCCACGCCGTCGTCGGCACTGGCGAGGTCGCGCCAATCCGCCCGCGGGTCGACCAGCAAGAAGGCCCTCTTGTGCGCGCAGAACGCACTCGCCGGCCCCCAAAGCCCCTGGCGTTGATCTTCGTCCTGATCCCGGGAACGCGGGAGCACCAGCAGGTTGAACAACGGCACCTCGCGATCGGCGATAGCATAGGCTCTGGCGTAATCGTCGGGCTGCGGAATGTCACCATCGTCGCCCGCCTCGGCATCGAACTGGAAGGAACCCGCACCGGCGGTTCCGCCGGGCAGACCCACGGTGTACGCGAGCACGTTGGTAACGAGATCGCTTGTTCCAGTGATCACACCGTTGACCGTCAGCATCGCCGCGAGCCCCGTATCGTCGCCGCCATACAGCGGGCGCAGGCCGAGTCGCCAACCCTGGCGCGCTGCGGCCCAGCGGCGCGACGTGTTCTGCGATAGGTTGACCCCGAGCACCTCGAGGACGCCACGCACGTTGGCAAGGCTGCGGCTGGTTCCCTGTTGGAAAATCCGCGTTCCCGCGGCACCGATATCGAGCGCAATCGGAGCGTGCGTGTCGGGACTGTCGTCCACCAAGGTGATTTGGTCGACGGCGCCGCGATCCACACCGGCCAGCATGCGCAGCGCGGAGAACCGATCGACCGACGTGCCGACGCGGCTAACGATGCCGTTCGGCGCCGGGCGCGCATCGCCGAAGGTTGAGCCTTCTAAGCCGCCGGCGGCGACGCCGAGCTGCAGCGCCGCGGTGACGTCGTTGGCAGCCGCCGGCGCGATGCGAACAGGCCCAGCCGCACTCGTGATGCGCAGCAGCCGACCGCCCGCAACGCCGCCATCCGGCTGATCGGCATCGCCGACCGCCGTCACTGCGACGACGACCGAAGCCCCGATGCCCGCGTTGCTCAGTGCTTGGTTCATGTTGCCCTGCCAGGTCAGGGCCATCGCGTCGACGTCGCCGCCGGCATCGCTCGCGGGTGTCAAGGCCACCGGCACGGCCGCGTGGCCAGCCACCTGCAAGCGCAGCGCATTTGCGTTCGGTGTAACCATCGCCTGCAGATCCGCGAGCGCATCGCCGTCGCTCGCCCGCAACACACGCGCGGCTAGGGAAACGCCCCCCACTGTCGCCACCGGGTCCGCCTTGACGGTCACCAAGGCGCTGACGCCGTTGATCACCCGCTCGACAAAATTTCCGGCGTTAGGGTCCATCGAGAGACCCGTGAAGGCCTCCTCGTCCTCGCGCCCCAGCCGGCCGCCCGCAAGGAAGCTTCGCCGGTAGACGGTCAAATTGAAGGTCTCTTCCGGGCTCGCCGTCGCATAGTCGATCTCGACCCGAAGCCGGTTGCCCAACAGGCCGGCATCTCTGGCCGTCACGACGAGCGCGTCGCTTTCATCGATCGCGCGCAGGGTTACCGCGGCCTGGTCGGCGCCATCGGCGATGCGCATAATCCAGGCTTCACCGCCCCCGTTGACGTAGAACTGACGCACCTGGGTGGCAAGTTCACCCTTTGTCGTCGCCCCGAACGCGCGTTCGAAGTCGGCAACCGAAAAGATGCGCGTGGGCTGATCCATCGGCCCCTGCTCGGCCTGGCCGACGAACAGTGCTACCGACGTGGCGACCCCGCCAATGGCCCGAGCCCCCGAAGCCTCCTCGCGCACGTAAACGCCGGGATAGGAGACGGCAACTGCCATAATGGTCCTCCAGCGGGGCAAGGGCCGCCGCCAAGTCGCCAACCTGGCCCGCCTCCGAGTGGGGCGGGGCCTTGCGTACGCTTGCCATTCCCCTTGTTTGCCTTATCGACGAGGCAGGAGGCCGGCCGACATCGACGCCTCATTCGCGGCAAGTCTAGCCCTCGGCATCACTGCGTCAAGGACTACGCTCCACTTGCCCTGCTCACGCACGTTGCACATAAGGGCACCTTGAAAAATTCAAGGTGCCCGCGCGGGGCAAGGATGCCCCGCCATTTTCAGTCGCCTAAGCGACTGAAAATGAAGCGAAGCGGAAATCGCATTTTCGCTTCGCGCCTTGAAAAATTGCCCGGATGGCAATTTTTCAAGGTTCCCACAAAGCGCTTCGCATCGCAGGGAAAAGCCGATGCAGGCAGGCGCGCACAACTACAGTTTAGCAGCGCCTCCAGAATGTCAAGCTTTCGACAGGACGGCCTGGTGACATTCTTTCGCCGATGGCCCGGGATTTCGATAACCGGCCTTCGAGAGAAGCCCCGTCACAAAGGGCCAAGACGGCTTGCCAAAACGGAGAGTTTCTTCACAATCCAGCGAGATCGTGTGGTTGCCATCAAGTGCGCACGACTGTCCGAATGAAGGGTTTCTTGAGACGGAAGCTGCACGATTCATCTAGTCAGCAGAATACAGCTGGTGGTCGCTGGCACGCTTGGATGGACAGCACCCATTATCCGGATAAGACTCTCGTTCTATTGCGTTCGGTCGTGTACTTCCGGTTGCCGCTAGATCATCGCCGCCCTCCTCCATAACTCGATACCAGGACCGGGATCGTCGCGTGTGTCAGGGTCTTCAGGGTCTCGCTGCCGAGGATCTTGGCTCGAATGCCCTTGCGCCCATGCGAGGCCATGAAGATCAGGTCGGCTCCGGATCGAGTCGCGGCCTCGACGATCGCCTCGTACGGGCTGTTGCTCAAGGTCGTCAGGGTCGCGCATGGGACATCGGCCTCCCGGCATAGGTCTTCGACGAAGGCCAGGTTCTTCTGGACCTCCTTGTCGATCTGCTCATCGATCTGGCCGAGCGGCTCGGACGCCGTGTTGGCCTCCTCGCCATAGAAATAGGCCGCGGCCAGATTCGGCTTCGCGTGATAGGCGGTGATCCGAGCCCCGATGGATTGGGCAAAGCGGACCGCCTGCCGGGCGTTATCCTGCGAGAGTTCGGAGCCGTCGGTCGGGACGAGAATGTGCTTGAACATGATACAGGACCCCTGTCATGAGTGGGTTGAGCCGAAATGGCGCGACCGGTTCGCGCTCACACCCTGGCAAACGACAGCGCCGAACCTCGGCGCTCGTAGAAGAACCAGAGCGTGATGATCATGACGATATAGGCGACGATGAAGACGATGAAACCACCCTTGATCCCGAAGGTGCCGAAGACCCGCGGGATGATGAAGGCGCCGAGCGAACCGATGGCGCCGGCGATCCCGATGCAGCCGCCAGCGAGACGGCGCGCCCGCACCAGGCCCGTCGGGTCGACCTTGCCGGTCTGACGGTCGGTGACCTGGGCACGGAAGATCGCCGGGATCATCCGATAGGTGGTCCCGTTGCCGAAGCCGGCCGCCGCGAACAGGATCAGGAACATCGTCAGGAATAACGGGAACGACGGCTGATCCTGGAAGAGCACCCAGATCACGCCACCGCACCCGAAGATCATCACGGCGAAGCACACCAGCGTCATCCGTGCGCCGCCATAGCGATCCGACATCCACCCACCGAGCGGCCGAATCGTGGCTCCGATCAAGGCGCCGAGGAACACGTAATTGGTCGTGACCTCCGGAAACTCCAGACGCATCAGGGTCGCGAAACTGTTGGCGTAACCGATGAAGGAGCCGAAGGTGCCGATGTACAGGAAGGACATGATCCAGGTGTTCTTGTCGGCCGTGGACATCAGCAGGGCCTTCGAATCGGACTGGGCCGAACTCAGGTTGTTCATGAAGAAGTAGGCGCCCATTGCCGCGAGGATGATCAATGGGATGAACATCAGACCTGCCCGATCCAACGCAAGCCCGGCACCGGTGATGATGACGATCGGGATCGTGAACTGCACCCAGGCCGTGCCGAGGTTGCCACCAGCGGCGTTCAGCCCCAGTGCGAAGCCCTTCTCGCGCTCCGGGTAGAAGAAGGAGATGTTGACCATCGACGAGGTGAAATTCCCGGCCCCCAGACCCGCGGTCGTCGCGATCGTCAACATCAGCCAATAGGGCGTGTCGGGATTGGTCACGGCCCAGGCCAAGCCCGTCGCCGGTATCAGCAGCAGCAGCGCTGAGGCGATCGTCCAATTGCGCCCGCCGAACCGCGGCGGCGCAAAGGTATAAGCGAAACGCATGAAGGCGCCAAAGAGCCCCGGCATCGCAATCAGCCAAAACATCTGATTGACGGTGTATTGGAACCCCACATCGAGCAGCCTGGGAACGACCATGCCCCACACGGCCAGCATCGCGAAGCCGAGAAACTCGGCGAACATCGACCAAGCCAGATTGCGGCGCGCAATCCCCTTCCCTTTGCTCTGCCATTGCGCCTCGTTTTCTGGGTTCCAATTATCGATCCAGCGACCTCGCCCGAATTGCAATTTCGGGCCTTCGTGCATGACTGTGGTGGACATCGCCCTCTCCTCATCTTGGATGGCATTGAATTGCGGTTGTTGTCGTTCGATTCGCATCGCACCGGCCGGAATCCAGCACCGGATCGACGCGAATGACTGCCGGGAAAAGGCGAAGCGTCGATTGCGACCAGAATGGAAGAAATTCTGGCCCGCCTCGCTCGGCCTTTATCGCGCCGCGCCTAATTCGCTTCGTTCGAATACCAGGGCATCTTTCTGCATGCTGGGCAGGGCGAGTAACTCGATCTTCAATTCGGCGATCAGTTGCTCAGCCGCGGCCAATTCCTCGGCCAGGCCGGCCACCTCGATGTGAAAGGCCTGCTCACGCGCCGCCCGATCGGCGATCTCCGCCTTCAGCGCTTTGGTCTCCTGTTGCGCACGCTGTATGGCATCGACGATGCGCATGCCGCCAGCGACTAGGTAAGGGGCCGTTTGCAGCGGATCGTAAAGGCGCATCACGTATTCCTGTCCTTTGGCATTCGTCAGGGTCACCGGCTCGCGTAGGAGTATCGCGTCGACGAAGAAATAGGTACTCAAGAGACAACACAGCACCAAGCCCACGATCAGGGTGCCGAGCGTTGGCCTTGGCGGTGTCGCAATAGCTGATTCCGGATTGGACATGATGGCCTCCGTCAATAAGATAATTGCTTAATGATGTACTGACATATGGAGATGGCGTGCGACACCTCGAATCGGTTGCCGCATTCACGGGCAAGCACAAGATATGCCAGGCGCCATTGCAGCCTTATGGAAGCAGACACCGGGTGATGTCATTCGGGTGATGGAGACGAAGGGGCCAGAGCCAACTCGGCAATGGCACCCATTCACTGGAGATTTCCACGACCGCGGCGGGGATCGATCCGCACGGGCCGACCAGGAGGCCGAGACGCGCCCGCGTGGACCGGCCTATCGTCAGTCCTCGGTGCGACGGCCGCGACCCATCATGAGTGGGTCAAAATGTCCCACTCCGCGGGGCCGTGTTGGACACCCTGTCCGATTGTCCCTGCCCCGAGCGCGGCCGTTTCCGCCTTGAAGAGATCGATGAAGCGCCGATGAAAGCGGCGGAGATACTTGTCGCGGGCGTACGCGATCTTGGTGACCTCCCACGGGAAGAGTTCGCTCAGGTCGCGGATCCCGAGATCGCGGTCCTCGTCGGGCTGGTAGGCCAAGGTCGCGATGATGCCCACGCCGAGGCCCTCGCGGACATAGGTCTTGATCACGTCGGTATCCGCTGCGCTCAAGACCAGGTTCGGTTGCAGCCCGGCCTTCGCGAAGGTCTCGCTGAGACTGCCGTGACCGGTGAAGCCGAAGACGTAGGTCACCAGCGGGTAATCGCACAGCGCGTCCAGCGACAGCAGCTCGCGTTCGAGCAGCGGATGCCCCTGCGGTGCGATCAGACCGCGATTCCAGCGGAAACACGGGACCGCCCGCAGGCCCGCGTCCTCGCCTAAGGCCTCGGTGCAGATCGCGAGATCCACGAGGTCGCGCAGGACCATCTCGACCAGTTGCCCCGGGGTGCCCTGATGGATCTGCATCGACACGGCCGGGTAGGCCGCGACGAAGCGCCGGATCACCGGAGGCAGCACATAGCGCGCCTGGGTGTGGGTCGCCCCCAGGCGCAATACCCCTTGTTCGTCCGCGACGTGATCGCGCCCGACCGCAAGGATGTTGCCGGTCTGGCGCAGGGCCTCGTGTGCATGGCGCAGGACCTGCTCGCCGACTTCGGTGAGTCCGATCAGTCGCTTGCCCTGACGCACGAACAGCCCGGTTCCGACCTCGGCCTCCAGTTGCTTCAAGTGTTGAGTCACCGCCGACTGCACCAGGTGCAGCCGCTCGGCGGCTCGACTCACGCTGAAACGGGCCTCGACCAGCGTCACCAGCGAGCGGAGTTGGCGAAGTTCCATATCTGATTTTTTGATAAACAATGACGAATGATCATTTTCAATCGCGAATAACGCACGGCTAGACTTCGGCGTCAAGGGGGGCGGTCGGATCGAGAGCCCCGATTGAACAGCACGGCGCATGCCAGGGGTTTCCAATCATGGCGTTACCGCAACGCAACCCAGTCACCAGCCCGTTCGACGAGCCGCAGTGGCGGGCGGTGCAGTCCCTGCTCGAGGACTTGTCACCGGCGCAGATGGCCTGGGTCAGCGGGTACCTCGCGGGACTGGCGCGGGTCGAGCCCGCGCCCGCCGCGGAACCACCTGCGGCCGAGCCAATCACGATCCTCTACGGCTCCCAGACCGGGAACGCCAAGTCCGTCGCGGAGCGGCTCGGCGCTCGCGCGCTCGAGCAGGGGCTCGCGGCGAGCGTGCTGGGGATGGCCGACTACCATCCGCGGAAGCTCGCGAAGGAGCGCTGGGTCCTGCTGGTCGTTAGCACCCACGGCGAGGGCGAGCCGCCCGAAAACGCCCACGCACTGCATTCCTTCGTCCATGATGCCCAAGCCCCGCGCCTGGAACGGCTGCGCTACGCGGTGCTGGCCCTCGGAGATTCGAGCTACGAACACTTCTGCCGCACGGGCCAGGAGTTCGATCAGCGTCTGGCGGACCTCGGCGCCCAGCGGCTGATGCCGCTGCAATGCTGCGACCTGGATTTTCAGGCCGAGGCGAAACGCTGGTCGGACGGCGCGCTCGAGCGTCTCTCCGAGCTGACGACGCGGCGCGCCAGCAATGTCGTCGCACTGCCCGGGCTGTACCGCCCCGCGCCGCGCGCCCATGATCGCGACAACCCGTTCGCTGCGACCCTGCTCGAAAACCGCCAGATCACGACCGCCGACGCCATCGCCGACGTGCGCCATCTGGCGCTCGAGATCGACCCGCGAGCGGTGCGTTTTCAACCGGGCGATGCGCTCGGTGTCTGGTTTCGCAACGACCCGAACTTGGTGGCTGTGTTGCTGGACCAGCTGGGTCTCGACGGCGACAGCCCGGTCCGCCTCGACGACGAGGAATCGAGCCTGCATCAGGCGCTCAGCGAGCGCCTGGAGCTGACTCGGCTGCACCCCAAGACCCTGTCCGGCTGGGCGCCGCGCGCGTCAGGACCGGACCTCGCGGAGCTGGCTGCCGATGGCGCGCGGGTCCGCGATTGGATCGCGACACGCCAGTTCATCGATCTGGTCACCGCGTATCCGGCCGCGATCGAGGCCCAGGACCTGGCGGCCTTGCTGCCGCCCCTGACGCCGCGCCTGTACTCGATCGCCTCGAGCCAGGCCGCGTTCGAGGACGAGGTGCACCTGACGGTCTCGTTGGTTCGCTCGGCGACGGCTGGCGCAGAACGGCTCGGCGGCGCGACCGGTTTCCTGTGCGAACGGCTGGCGCGCGGGGCATCGGTCGGTGTCTATGTCGTCGAGAACCCTGGGTTCCGGCTGCCCGAGGACGGCTCAACCCCGGTCATCCTGATCGGGGCCGGGACCGGCGTCGCGCCCTATCGCGCCTTCCTGCAACAACGTGCCGCGCACGGCGACAGCGGGCGCAACTGGCTCATCTTCGGCAACCGCCATTTCCGCCGCGATTTTCTCTATCAGCTCGACTGGCTGGGCCATCGCGACGCCGGGCGGCTGAACCGTGTGAGTCTCGCCTTCTCGCGCGACGGCGCCGAGCGGCGTTACGTGCAGCACCGACTGCGCGACGAGGGCACCGAGCTCTACCGTTGGCTCGAGGAGGGCGCGCACCTGTATGTCTGCGGCGGAACCGCGATGGGTCAGGCCGTTCACGCGGCCCTGCTCGAAGCGATCGCCGCCGCGGCCGGCCGCGACGCGGCGGCGGCCAGCGACTATGTCGACAACCTGCGCCACGACGGGCGCTACCACCGGGATCTCTACTGATGACGGCGACAACCCACCCGAACGAAGGGATCAAGCTGCGCAGCAACTTTCTGCGCGGCACCCTGCGCGAGAGCCTGGTCGACGAGCTGACCGGGGCCATGAGCCCGGAGGACACCCAGATCAGCAAGTTCCACGGCTTCTACCAACAGGACGACCGCGATCAGCGCCAAACCCGCCGCGACCGGTTCCTCGAACCCGACTACGCGTTCATGCTCCGCGCCCGGCTCCCCGGGGGCGTCTGCACACCGACCCAATGGCTGGCCATCGACGGGATCGGCCGCGAACTGGCAGCCGGGAGCCTGCGCCTGACGACGCGCCAGAGCTTTCAGTACCACGGCATCCTCAAACACCGGCTCGAGGCCGTGATCCGCGGCATCAACCAGGTCATGATCGACTCGATCGGCGGCTGCGGCGATGTCAACCGCAATGTCGTCTGCAACCCGAATCCGATCGAATCCAGCCTGCACCAGGAGGTCCATGCCTGGGCTCAGCGCATCAGCGAGCACCTGCTGCCGCGCACCCGCGCCTACCACGAGCTCTGGCTCGATGGCGAACGGGTCGCCGGCGGCGAGGAGGTCGAGCCCATCTATGGCCCGACCTATCTGCCACGCAAGTTCAAGACCGCGGTCGCCGTCCCGCCGCACAACGATGTCGACGTCTACGCCAACGATCTCGGTTTCATCGCGATCGCCAAGGCCGGGCGCCTGGTCGGTTTCAATGTCGTCGCCGGCGGCGGGATGGGCGCCACGCACGGGGACCCGACGACCTTCCCACGACTAGCCGATCCGCTCGGTTTCATCGCGCCCGACCAGACGCTGGCCGTGGCCGAGGCGGTCGTCACGACCCAGCGCGACTTCGGCGACCGGGTCAGCCGCCAGCATGCGCGCCTGAAGTACACGATCGAACGCATGGGGCTCGCCGCCTTTCGCGACGAGGTCGCGCGGCGCGCCGGCATCCGTTTCGCGCGACCAAGGCGCGTGCGCTTCACCGATCAGGGCGACCGCTATGGCTGGGTCAAGGGGGTCGACGATCACTGGCATCTGACGCTGTACATCGAGAACGGGCGCTTGGTCGACACCCCGCGCCAGGGGCCGATGGCCGGGCTGCGCGAGATCGCGCGGATCCATCACGGCGACCTACGGATCACGCCGAACCAGAATCTCGTCGTCGCTCGCGTGCCCGAGGCCCAGCGCGCCGACATCGAGCACTTGGCGCGCGACCACGGGCTGCTCGCCGAGGGCCACTCGATGCTGCGCCGACAGGGCATCGCCTGTGTCGCACTGCCGACCTGTCCACTGGCGATGGCCGAGGCGGAACGCTATTTCCCGGACCTGCTCGACCAGATCGAACGCCTGGCCAAGCGGCACGGCCTCGAGGACCCGGGGCTCGTGGTTCGCATGACGGGCTGTCCGAACGGATGCGCGCGTCCCTATCTGGCCGAACTGGCGCTGATCGGCAAGGGGCCGGGCCGCTACAACCTGATGCTCGGTGGCGACGGGATCGGCACCCGGCTCAACCACCTGTTTCGCGAGAACCTCGACGAGGCCGGTCTGCTGGCCGAGATCGACCAGCTGCTGGGCCGCTACGCCGCCGAACGCCACGCCGACGAAGGGTTCGGCGATTTCGTCATCCGCGCCGGTCTAGTCCGGCCGATGGCCCGTCCCTCGGAGACCCACGATGCTTGAAGCGAATCTCGAAGCCCTGTTGCGCGGCGACCCGGCGGCCTTGCGCGAGGCCAATCGCGTGCTGGAGGCCAAGTCGGCCCCGGAGCGTGCCCGGTGGGCGCTCGAGCGGCTGCCGGAAAACCATGTGCTGTCGTCGAGCTTCGGCACCCAGTCGGCCGTCATGCTCCACATGATGACGCGGCTGCGCCCCGAACTCCCGGTGGTCCTGATCGACACCGGTTACCTGTTCCCGGAAACCTACCGGCTGATCGATGACCTGACGGAGCGACTCGACCTGAACCTGAAGGTCTATCGGCCGGCGCTGTCGTCCGCCTGGCTGGAAGCGCGGCTCGGACGCCTCTGGGAACAGGGGCCGGCCGGGCTTGATCAGTACAACCAGATCGCGAAGGTCGAGCCGATGGAGCGGGCCCTCGCCGAGCTCAACGCGACCACCTGGTTCGCCGGTCTGCGGCGCGAACAGGCACGGTCACGCGCGGCCTTACCCGTGCTCCGGTTTCAGGACGGGCGCCTGAAGGTCCATCCGATCATCGACTGGACCAGCCTCGACGTGCATCGCTATCTGCACCAGCACGACCTGCCCGATCACCCGCTGCGCGATCGCGGATACGCCTCGGTCGGCGACGTCCACACGACCTGGCCACTGCTCCCCGGCATGCGCGAGGAGGACACCCGGTTCTTCGGCCTCAAACGCGAGTGCGGCCTGCACCGGTGATCCGGGTCGTCACGCAAACCGCGGCGTTGGCGCGCAATGTGCTTTCTTTTTTGCGATCCGGTGTCGCGGACTGGGCCGCGGCACCGGAGCCGCCCGATCCATCCGGATCGGGTCAACGCAAGTCGACGAGGCCACCGCCACGACCGGCGCCCACCCTCCTCGGGCGCCTGCCGAACACGCGCTGGGCCGAGTCATGAGCCGGAGGACAAAGAGATGGCGCCAATGAAGCCCGAAGAGGTCAAAGAGATGCTGCGACAGGTCAAGTTTCCTGGTCGCTCGCGCGACATCGTCGCACTCGGATTCGTCAAGAGCATCGCGGTGCAGGGTTCGCATATCGAGGTCGAATTGACACCGGACAGCATCAAGGTCGACAAGGTGACGGCGATGGAAGAGGACGTCCGGGCATTGCTGCAAGGGGCTCAGTTCGAATCGATCGAGATCCACACCGAGCCGCCGTACGATGACGATTCGATGCTGCTCGGCGGTGCCTCGGTGAATCCGCTGCAGGTCGACCTGACCGAATACGGGTTGGATCCGAGCCCGGACTTGACCGGCGCAGTCGCCGGGGCCGGCGCGCCGCACATCAAGGATCTGCTGTCATCGGCCACCTCGAAAGGCGGACCGACGGCCGAGGCTCAGGCCGCCGCCGAGGCCGCGGCGATGGAGATGGCCCCGGTGGAAGGGCCGCAAGGCAACTCGGATCCGACCTACGAAGGCCCACTACCGGTCTTCCAATGGCAGGTCGACCCCGAGAACACCGAGGCCGGGGTCACCAAGGTCAAATTCAGTGTCGACAGCTGGAACTACGTGGTGCTCTGGCTCCAGCACCGCGACGCCGACCTGGTCTATGCCTCGATCCAGGCCCGCCATTGGATCTCGATCGGTGGCAAGGCGCGGCCGAACCCCGCGGGCCGCACCGAGGCGGTCAATCTCGTCTTCGATCCGCGGCGCGGCGGCGTCGTCGCGATCTACGGCACCGTCAAGGACTTCCGGCCCTTCGTCGAGGCCTTTCATCGCGCCTACACCGGGGACACCCGCGACACCAGTCCCTCGCACAGGATACCCGACGAGGCCGCCTGACAAGGCCCCCGAGCCTTCGCTCCAGCTCAGTCGGCGGAGGACGGCCTCCGGCCCCTTCCGCCCTCGCCCGTCCTTCCGCTTCTCCGCTACACTTGGGGCCATATCGTCACAACAGGTCCGACGATACCAAGAACATCATGTCCGCCATCCTGAAGATCACGGAAGCCAAGGCGAAGTTCTCCTAGGTCGTGGAGCGGCTCAGTCAGGGCGAGGAGATCATCGTCACACGAATGGGCGCCCCATCGCGCGCATCACGCGTTGCGATTATCTCACCTCAACGTCTATCGGACCCTCCCGATGTACCATCGCGATCCTCTCAACAGGATGCTGATCGCACAGGCGAGAGCGGAGGCCTTAGCGCTGGTCTCGCGGGACACGGAGATCGCCGAGTACGACGTCGACGTCCTGGCCTGCTGAGGGGCAAGCGATCAGGCGAATGCACCCTGGCCCGTGTGGGCATCCACGGAGTCATCGCAAGGCTTTAATATCGATTATGCCGATATGAATAAACGATATTTTTCGTTTGTACCATCCAAAGCGAAAAAGATATCCTGATATCCGATAATAACCATTGATGCATTCCTTCGAGTGATACCTGCCGTGAAGGATGGCACTGACCGGCCCGGAGCAGGTGTCATCCGC
Source organism: Thioalkalicoccus limnaeus (assembly GCF_041197575.1). NCBI lineage: Bacteria > Pseudomonadati > Pseudomonadota > Gammaproteobacteria > Chromatiales > Chromatiaceae > Thioalkalicoccus > Thioalkalicoccus limnaeus. Next base: position 14,501 of record NZ_JBDKXB010000031.1, read on the forward strand.
AACGGATCGAAGGACGCGGGACAGGGACGCCGTGGGGACCACCGAACAAGGATGAAGCAGGGTTCGTCTGCGAGACCAAAAACATAACGACGCAGACTGGGATGCTGTACTGGCCAGGCGGCAATCACCACTAGACCAGGAGGAGACAATGGGAGCCCTACCACGAGAAAACCCCGGTGGCTGCACGCAGGAGCCTCTCGAGACCTTGCCGGTCTGCGAAGGCGTTCTCGTTCTACTCAACGAACCCGGCATGCGGGATTTCGTCAAGGCGGCGCTGCAGCAACACTTTGCACGGATCGATACGGCCGCCACCGCCGACGAGGCACGGAAGATGGCGACAGAGACCTGTTATCGCTTCATGATTGCCGACATTCGGCTGCCCGGGGGGCCACGCGGTATCGAACTGGCACAGGAGCTTCGCGAGCTGAGCTCCCTGGAGATGGACGTCATCTTCATCACCGGGTGCGGCGACGTGCAGGACGAAATCGACGCGATGCGTGATGCCACCGCCGATGTCTTGCGCAAACCCTTCCATGCCGAACAGTTGCTGGCGCTGATCAAGCGCGCTGGCGATCGCCGCCGCACCGCGCGCGAGATCTTTCTGCGCGATCGGGAATCCGACCAGCGACCGGTCCCGGAACGCATCGTTGGCGACAGCGACGCGATCAAGGACCTTTGGCGCACCATCCGCCGGGTCGCCCCGACCGCGTCGACCGTCCTGATCAAGGGTGAAACTGGAGCCGGCAAGGAGCTGGTCGCCCGATCACTGCACGATCTCAGTGGTCGCCAGGGTAGCTACGTCCCCGTCAACTGCGGCGCCATCTCGCCCGACCTGATCGAAGGCGAGCTGTTCGGCCACCTGAAGGGCGCCTTCACCGGTGCGCATCAGGCCCGCAACGGCCTTTTCGGTCATGCCGATGGCGGCACCCTGTTTCTCGACGAGATCGGAGAGATGCCGCTCGGTCTCCAGGCCAAACTATTGCGGGTCCTCGAAGCGCGAAGCTATCGGCCCGTCGGCGGCAATCAGGAGATTCCGATCAACACCCGGGTCATCGCCGCGACGAATCGTGACTTGGCGGCCGAGGTCCTCGCCGGGCGTTTTCGCAAGGATCTGTATTACCGGATCAATGTGATCGACCTGCGCCTCCCCCCGCTGCGCGAACGCAAAGATGACATCCCGCGACTGGCGGAACATTTCTTGACGATCCTATCGGCCGAGCTGGGCGTTCCGAAGCCGGAACTGACCGCATGGGATCGCGAGCAGCTGATCCGTTATGACTGGCCGGGGAACTGCCGCGAGCTCCGCAATGTCATCGAGCGCTCGCTGCTGCTCGGCAAGCCGCCGTCCTGCTACATCGCTGCGACGGACCCGGCTGGCACCCCCGACAGACCGGTGACGGAAGCGACCCCCCGTTCACTGGCGACGATGCAGCGGTCCCATATCATGAACGCGCTGTTGGCCGCCGGCGGCAACAAGACGCTGGCCGCGCGCTCGTTGGGGATCTCGCGCAAAACGGTCGAACGCAAACTCAAGGAATGGGCCGATCCCAACCTCTGCGACACGGGGACCCTGGACGGATGACCGCCACTCGCTAGGCGGCTCGGCGGGCTAGGCGTCCAATAGCGGGATCCGAGGCTGCGGTCCCCCGCGACGCCACTCGCCGCGCCCGTCTCGTTCCCAGAGCGGCACACGAAACGAGCGGTAGGCCCGCACCAGCGGACGCGCCACATCAACCGCCGGTCATATTCATGTGACGGAAGATCACCGGCTTGACCCCGAGGTCGAAATCGTGGCCGCGCGGCTTGATGGCCATTGCCGCGACGATCGCCTGCTTGACTCGCTCGTCATCGGTCGGGTTCGCGCGCAGCGCGCGCCGCAGGTCGACCGAGTATTCCTGCCCCAGACAGAGCAGTAGCCGACCCTCGGCGGTGACCCGCACCCGGTTGCAGTCGCCGCAGAAGTTGTGGCTATGTGGCGAGATGAAGCCGATCCGCGTGTCCTCGCCGGCAACACGGAAGTACTTGGATGGTCCCCCGGTGCTGTCGATCGTCGGGAGCAGATCGAAATGTGCCTCGAGGTCGCGCCGGATCGCGTCGCTCGAATAGTAGGCCTCGGCGCGGTCATGGTCACCGATGACGCCGAGCGGCATCTCCTCGATGAAGCTGATATCCAATCCGTTCGCGATCGCGAAGCGCACCAGATCGACGACCTCGTCATGATTGCGGTTCTTCAGGATGACGCTGTTGAGCTTGATGCGCTGGAAGCCGACGGCGCGCGCGGCCTCCAGGCCGGCCAGGGTCTTGTCGAGCCGCCCGAGCCGCGTGATCTTGCGAAAACGCTCCGGGATCAGCGTATCGAGACTGACGTTGATCCGGGTCACGCCGGCATCCTTCAGCGCACGCGAATGACGCGCGAGCTGCGTGCCGTTCGTCGTGATGGTCAGATCGCGGATCTGTTCCAGCGCGCCGAGCCGTTCGAACAACCAGACGACGTTGGGCCGCACCAACGGCTCACCTCCGGTCACCCGCAACTTGGTCACCCCCAACCCAGCGAAGCACCGCCCGAGCCGCGCAAGCTCCTCGAGCGTGAGGACCTGATGGCGCGGCAGAAAGGTCATCTGTTCGGACATGCAATAGACGCAGCGCAGATCACACCGATCCGTCACCGACAGCCGCACATAGGTAATGCGGCGACCGAATCGATCGATCAAGGCGGCGGGGCGTCGTTCGCCGGACGGCGATCCGCCATCGAATGAGAGCTGTGGATTCACTGTCGAGCCTTCTCGTTATCGTGAGAGATGCCGCCACGAGACGCGCCGCGGCCTAATCGGCCGGGGCCAGCCGGCCGCCAGAAAAAGGCGGGGCCTCCCTGCCCCGCTTGGGCCACCTGACGCCGCGCCAGAGCCCCAAGGGACATGGGCCAACTCCGCGAGACGGAAATAAGCAAAAACAATGCCACGCCCTTCTGTTCGCCGCCTACGCGATCTGGCGGCGAGAACGCCGCCCCAGCCCATGACAGTACTCATTCCGCGCAAGTGCCTGATCAGGCGTCGCATTCAGGTACTGCGAACCGCAGATAACGCTTCCTCGTAACCGCCTGACCTATCGCAGCTGACGGACTTACGGGCAAGGGTGATGGCCCAGCCGTGGCGCCGCGCCGGCTCGGCCGCCAGGCCGGGGCGGCCACGATTGGACAAAGTGTCGCAGTCGACGAGTTACCGGCGGTCCCTTTTGTCCTACCCGAACGCGCCGGCCCCAGTCTGTCGGGACGGTCGCCGCCGCTCGGCGGGCGCCAGGATCCCAAGCCGCTGAGCGGCGCGCCGAACGGCGCCTGGTTGGCATGACTCCTGCTTAACGGCTATCGCACTGTCGACGACGACCGGAGAGGGATCACCTTGCTTGCATATCTGGCCTACCTTCTGCCGCTGCTCGGCGTCTGTTCGGCCGTGACGGTCCTCGTCTCGGCGCGGCGCCTCGGCGAGGGCGTCGCGCGCGTCAGCGCCGGCTTCAGCCTGGCGATCTTCGTGCTCGCGCTGATCCTGTTCGTCAAGCAGGTCTCCGGCGACGGCCAGGGCCAGCTGGCGACGATCGGGATCGGCCTCTTCACCCTCTATTTCGATGCGTTGACGGCCCTGATGGCACTGGCCGTCAGCGCGATCAGCCTGGTCGTCCACCTCTACTCGATCCGCTACATGCGCGACGACCCGGCCTACACGCGGTTCTTCGTGCAGCTGGACGGCATCAACGCCATGATCATGCTCATGGTGCTGGCCGGTGACCTGCTAACGCTGTTGCTCGCCTGGCACTCGATCGGCGTGCTGCTCTACTTTCTGCTCAACCATGACACGCGGCGCGCGGCCGCGAACCGCTACGCCTTCTGGACCCTGATCACCCATCGGATCGGTGATCTGCCCTTGATGGCGGCCGCCGCGCTGCTCTACTACGCGTACGGTACGCTGAGCATCCCCGAACTCTTCGACGCGATCGCCACCGACCCGACCCGCACGACGATCTTCGGCCTGCCCATCACAGGTGCGGTCGGAACCCTGGTGTTGATCGCCGCGTTCGCGAAATCGGCGCAGTTCCCGCTGCACACCTGGCTCCCGTACACGATGGAAGGCCCGACACCCGTGTCGGCCCTGATGCATGCCGGCATCGTCAATGCCGGCGGCTTCCTGATCAATCGTTTCGCGCCCGTGTTCGTCCACACCGATTCGGTGCTGCTCTTCGCGCTGATCATCGGTCTGGTGACGACCATCATGGGCTCGGTCATGATGTTGATGCAGAGCGACATCAAGAAGGCCTTGGGGTATTCGACCATGGGACAGATGGGTTACATGGTCATGGAGTGCGGCCTCGGCGCCTTCTCGTTGGCCATCTACCACCTGATCGCTCACGGGGTGTTCAAGGCCACCCTGTTCTTGAATTCGGGCAGCCTCATCGGACAGGCCCGCAAGGATCCGAACATCCCCGAGGGCGAGATCTACAAGTTCATGGTCGAACGCAAGGCGCCCAAACCACCCCTGTCGTGGGTGATCTTCGCCGGGATCACGATCGTCGTACCCCTGTTCATCGTCTTTGGCGCCCACCAAGTGGTGGATGAAGGCTTCCTCGGCCACCAGGGCGCGATCATCCTGCTGCTGTTCGGCTGGATTACCGGCGCCCAAACGCTGTTCTTCGTCTACAAGATCGGCGGCGACCGGCCCTTCAAGCTGCTCGGGTATGTGATTCTGTCCTTCGCGCTGGTGATCCTGACCTATGTGCTGGTCGGTCACACGATCGATACGCTTCTGTATCCGGATCCGGCGTTCCGCGAGGCGCTCTATGAAGCCGCGTCCTTGCCGGGACCGGTGTTCGTGGCCTTGATGCTGGTCCTCGCGACGCTGATCGCCATGGGTTGGCTCCTGGTGTTCTGGTCCGCCGCCCGCCAGGAGCCGCTGACACGACGCTTTCGCCATGCCTATCTGTCCCTCTATGTCCTGATGTCCCGCGAGTTCTACATCGGGGATCTTTACCGGCGGCTGGCGGACGGTCTGATCGTGCGTTCGCAGCGCCTCAACGCCCTGCTGCGGTGGTTGTGAAATGAGCCTGCTGCTCCTGCTCGCCGCCGGCGTCTTTCTGCCGCTCTACCCTTTGAGCATCCTGCCCAACCTGCTTCTTCAGGGCCAGGTCAACGACACCGGCGACCCCGGACCGGCCTGGCGTCGCGGACCTGGCTTCAAGGCCGCGGTATTGCTGTGTTTCCCGGTCCTGGGCGTGAGCCTGGTCGGCCTCGCGACGGCCGGTATGCCGCCGGAGCCACTGATACTCAACCTGTTCGGCATCTGGGGCGGCCTGACCTCGGTGATCTACGCCTTTCGCCTGCTCAGCGCCAAAGACGGCGAGATTTGGATCTCGCACCTGTATTCGTCGGCCCTCGCGCTGACCTGGATCGGCATCGCGATCGGTTTGAACCCGTTGCTGCCGGCGCTCGGATTGTCGGTATCGCTGTTGCCGCTGGTCATCCTGCTCGATCAACTGACCCGTCGCTTCGGCATCGCCCGTTGCGGCCTCTATCCCGGGCTCTGCTCGTCGATGCCGCTGTTTGCGTACCTGTTCATAGCCGCCGCACTGGCCGCGATCGCGGTGCCCTTTTCGCCATCCTTCTTCGCGATCGCGGCTCTGGCCTTTGGCGGCGTCGCCGCGAACGCTGCCCTATACCTGGTGCCGATCGGTCTGTCTTGGATCCTCTGGACCTGGGCCGGTGTCAACCTGCTGCAGGGGATCGTCTGGGGCGTGCCACGCGACGATCTGACCTACCAAGACCTCGCGCTCGGTCGCGCGTTGGGTATCGGCGGCGGACTCATCACGCTCGGTTTCTTCGGCATTTTGCTCGTGGAGGTTGCCCTATGACAGGTCACGTGATCGACTCGGCGACCGCGGCCGGTGGCGCGCGAGCGCCCGCGAACCGGGGCGAGGCCCATCGCGATCTCGGTCGCGAGCTCAAGATTCGCTCGACGGTCGCGATCGCCGGCGAGTTCCTGCCGTTCGTGTGGCCGATGCGCAACTTCATCAACCACAACCCGCTGCACGGCCTCGAGGATCGGCCGTTCGACGAGGCCGTCGAGCAGGCCACGAGACTCTTTCACGCGCAGGGCTACCTGCGCCGGACCGAGTATCAGGCCCTGTTGCAGGAAGGCCATATCGACATCGAGGTCATCGAACAGCTGATCGACGAGTTCCTGACCGACGGGGCCCTGGGCGGGCCCTGGCCGGACGACGACGCAGACCTCGATCTGAAGCGGATTCTGGTGACGCTGATGACCCTCATGGACCAGCCGACGTTGGGCGGCAACGCGATTCCGAGCACGGATGCCCTGCTCGCCGAACTGAGACCTACGACGGAGTAACGATGAAGCGACTCGACAAACGATCGATCGGCACGCAATTGACGCTCTACGATCTCGTCGATCAGTTGTTCGGCACACGGATCGGCGAGACCCTCGATGAACTGTTGGTCAAGGGCTGCATGGATTTCCTCGACGAGGGGCAATCCGTCTGGCGCATGCCCGGACGTCGCCAAGGCCTGTTCCGGGCATGGAGCCAGATCGCCCGACGCAATCGTCGCCTGCGCCTGCACGGGCTCGATGTCGGCCAGATCCTCGAACGCGCCGACCGCCCCGAGACCGCGATCGATCTGGTCATGCAGCGCCTGCAGATCCCGGAAGCCCTGTGGATGGACTATTTCACGGTCGAATTGGCCAAGCTTCACGGGTGGGCCGGCTTCATCCGCTGGCGCTCGCAGGCCAAGGGCTACTACTGGCAGGAGCGCAACCCGGCGGATCTGGTGGATTTCATCGCGATCCGTTTGGTGCTGTCCTGGCCCTTGATCGAGGAGGCTCAGCGGCGCTTTGGGCGCGACTTTCGCTATCCGGCCTGGGTCGCCTGTCTCGAGCGGAATCCGGACGAGTGCCTATTGCGCCACGAACTGCACTCCGGCGCGATCCTGCCCGATTATGCGCATCGCGTCGAGGTCGCCGTCGCGCGCGGCGACACGTCACGGATCAAGACCCTGCGACTCGAATACGAGCGCGAGAAGACACGACGCGAGGCGGCCAGTTGCGCCGTTCGCCTACAGGAGCTCTGCGAGCGGGCCGGGATCGCCCGCAAGGACCTCGCCCGACTTCGATCGTCAACACTCCGGCGCTTGATCGAGACGGTCTATGGCTTCCGCTCGCGCGAGGGTTACGTCTGGACCCAGGCGCTGGAGCGGACCTACATCCGGAGACTCTTGGCCGCGTTGGCCGCGTCACCGATACGCGCCAGGTCACGGGCGCCGGGATCCGATGCGGCCGCGACGGTCCCGGCCTCGAAGATTCAGGCCCTGTTCTGCATCGATGTGCGCTCGGAGCGGCTGCGGCGCCAGCTCGAGGGCCTCGGGCACTACGAGACCTACGGCGTCGCCGGATTCTTCGGCGTCCCGGTCAATTTCATCGAGTTCGGCAAGGGCCATGAAGCGGCGCTCTGTCCCGCGATCATGACACCGCAGCATGTCGCCCTCGAGATGCCCCACCGGCACGAGGACCACCAGGAGTCCTTGTTCCAGGTCGCGACCGAGGTGGTCCACGACCTGAAGAGCACCCCGCTGGCACCCTATGTCACCGTCGAGGCGGTCGGGCTGCTGTACGGCTTCGACATGGTCGGCAAGACCTTGGCCCCGACCACGTACAGCCGGTGGCGCCGGCGACTCGAAGCCGATCGCCAGCCAACCCGTCTGTTGATCGACAAGATCACCCGAGACGAGGCCCTGGACCTGGTCACCCACCTCCAGGACGAGATGGTCGTGCGCGCCGTCGACCGGCATTTCGGCCTCAAACGGGAGGCCATCACGACCGAGATGATCCAAGAGTTGCGCGAGATCGCACTCCGTCGGATACCGACGACCCCCAGCCTTCTCGCGCGCCGTTTCGACATCGGCCTGGCGGCCGAAGAGGTCTTTCTGACCAGTCTGCGCTACGAGTACCGCATCAACCCCGACCAGGCGAGGATCCAGCTCGAACAGCTCGCGCGGATCGGTTTCCATCTCGACCATCAGACCCAGATGGTACGCAACACCCTGAAGGCGATCGGACTGACCAGCGGTTTCGCGCGGCTGATCCTGGTCGTCGGACACGGCAGCACGTCCCAGAACAATCCTTACGAATCAGCCCTCGACTGCGGAGCGTGCGGCGGGGATCACGGGGCCGTCAATGCGCGCCTGTTCGCCGCGATGGCGAACCGGCGCGACGTCCGAGAACGGCTCGCCGAACAGGGTATCGCGATCCCTGATAGCACCTGGTTCCTCCCAGCACTGCACGACACCACGACTGACGAGGTCGTCCTGTTCGACCTGGACCAACTGCCACCCGGGCGCCTGACGCAACTCACCCGCGTCGAGGAAGATCTGGTCGCGGCCGGTCGTCTATGCGCGTGTGAACGCTGCGCCGAGCTCGGCGACACCGACGTGGACTCGCCGGAGGCGGCGGCGAAGCGGGTCAAACGACACGCGCTGGATTGGACCCAGGTTCGGCCGGAGTGGGGACTGTCCAAGAACGCCTCGTTCATCGTCGGCTCGCGGGCCTTGACCCAAGCCATCGATCTCGCTGGCCGCGCCTTCATGCATTCCTATGACCATCGCCAGGACGAGAACGGCGACCTGCTGGCCGGAATCCTGTCCGGTCCCCTGATCGTCGCGCAGTGGATCAACACGAACTACTACTTCTCGACGGTCGACAACGAGGTCTTCGGCAGCGGCAGCAAGATCTACCACAACGTCGTCGGCCGCTTCGGCGTCATGACCGGCAATCTCAGCGATCTGCGCACCGGTCTGCCGGCCCAAACGGTGCTGCGCGGACAGCGGCCATACCACTTGCCGATGCGCCTCGTCACGGTCATCGAGGCGCCACTGTCGTTCGTCGACGCGGTCCTGGCCAAGGTGCACAAGGTCCGTGAACTGGTCCACAATGGTTGGGTTCGTCTGCTGGTGCTGGACCCGTCGCGTGGTTCGGCCTTCCTGTTCGAACAGGGCGCGTGGCGGCCCCAGCCAAATCCCGACGGCGACCGACACCGCCTGGGATCGGTCCCCGCGCACCGACCCGACGTCAGACCGCCGCCCACCCCTGCGCTGCTGGAGGTCACGCCATGAAAGAACTCACGGTCAGCGCCATGACGAAACTCGAGATCATCGTCGAGGGTGAACACCAGCCGTTCGTCGTCGACCTCTTGAACCGGGCCGGTGTCAGCGGTTATACGGTCTTCCACAACCTGTCCGGCAAAGGCACCCATGGCATGCACAAGGGCCACTTGATGTTCAATGACGATTCGGTGCTGGTGATGATCGTCAGCGCCGTACCGCAGGAGCTGGTCGGGCCGATCTTCGAGGGACTGACGCCCTTTTTCAACAAGCACATGGGTGTCGTCTTCGCATCCGACATCCAAGTCAGTCGCATGGTGAAGGCGCGATGATCGACGAACTGCTCGAACCCCATAAGCCGCAGTTTCCTTCGGCGCCGACGCAGGCGCGCAAGGCCGCGACGGTCGAGGATGCGATGGCCGCCGCGGCCGAACTGAAACCGCTGGTCGGCCGGGTCCGCCGCGTGGCGCGGCAACGGCGCGCTGACCTCGCCGCCCGGGGCAAGCTGGCGCTACCCCCGGATCAGCGTTGAAGGCGAGGCCGACGATCGCGGCCCGTGCGGGTCAATGCTCGCCTTTGGTCCTGAGTAGGCCAGCCAGCCGGTTGCCCTGTTTCTGCGGCCCGCCTCGCGGAAACAGCTTGTGCAGGTACCGGCTGCTGCCCTTGTCTGCGCCCCAGACCCGGCTGAAATGGCGGATCATGTCGCGCACCGTGGCCTGCGTCCCCTGTTGCGCATAATAGCCACGCAGGAAACGGACCACCTCCCAATGTTCGGATTGCAGGGCGAGCCCTTCTTCGACGGCCAACGCCCGCGCAAAGGCCTCCGACCAATCGGCCGGGTCGACCAGATAGCCCTCGCTGTCCGTCAGCACCTCGTGATCATTGACCTTGACGGGCCGGGTGGTCATGCTCGGGTAGGCGTTGCTGCCGGACGGGAAGGTCCCCGGATGGCAGTGCGAACCCTGCTCGGATTGAGTGATGGACCAGAGCTCGATGCGGATCTCGCCATCCAGTCGACCGTCATAGCGCGGGATCCCCGACACCAGGACCTGGCCGCTGGTGGGCGGGAGGTCGAAGGTGGCTGTCCCCAACCGGTCGGTCAGCACCGGTGCCGTCTCGCGGCCGTCCTCGTCGAACCGGAGGACGACCGGGGTGCGTTTCAGCGGTTCCTGCGTGACCTTCATCGATACGGTAACGGCAATCATCGTGCCTCCAGAAGCGCCGTCGGCGTGACGACCAGACCCCGAATCGGCGAATCGGATCGGTCGCCACGGCCTTGAGATAGATCGACGATGAACGGTGTGCGATCGCGATACCCTCGAGATCCCCGGTGGACCCGACCGGGCGCACCGACGAACGCGAACGCAACCGCACCCCCTGTAGTCAAATTAGCGGCCGATCTGCCTCAAGACAAACGAAAACTATTGGCAATTATTATCGGATATTTCGATATATAACGATGGACATCGAACAGGTGCGCACCTTCCTCGCCGTCGTGGCCCATGGCAGCTTTCTCGAAGCCGCTCAACGCGTACATGTCACCCAGTCGACGGTCAGTGCCCGCATCCAGGCACTCGAGCAGTTCCTCGGCGCACGACTGTTCACACGCAACCGCGCCGGCGCAAGCCTGACCCCGGCCGGCCACCGGTTCCTGCGTCATGCGAAGACCTTATTGCTGACGACCGAACAGGCACGCCATGATGTCGGACTGCCCAGCCGCTTTCGTGCCAGCCTCACGATCGGCGCGCGCATCGCGCTGTGGGACGGGTTTCTGCCCCATTGGGCCGGACGCATGCGCGAGCGCGCGCCGGATATCTCGCTGCGCACCGAGATCGGCTTCGAGGAGGACCTGATGCGCGGCATCATCGCCGGCACACTGGATCTGGCGCTGATGTACACGCCACAACATGGCGCCGGACTCCAGGTCGAGCACCTGTTCGATGAGACGCTGGTACTGATCAGCAGCGACCCAGACCGAGTAGAACTCGATGACAGCTATGTCCACGTCGATTGGGGGCCGACCTTCTACGCCCAGCACCGGCAGGCCTACCCGGACCTCGAACGACCCGCTCAGCGGGCTAATATCGGCTGGTTGGCTCTGCAGTTGATCCTGGCCAACGGCGGCACCTGCTTCGTCCCCGATCGGGTCGCAGCCCCGTACCTGCGTGCCGGCGAGCTGTTCCAAGTCGCCGACGGACCGCGATTCCGCCTCCCCGCCTACGCCGTCTATCCGCTCGAGAGCGACTCGCCGGCCCTGGATACGGCCCTCGCCATCCTGCATTCGGTGATCGCCAAACATCCGCCAGCCGGCGAAGGCCGTTAGGAATCCGGCATCCTACGCAGGCCGGGGTGCGGACATTGATCGATCCGCACAGCGCCTGATCATGCGTGCCATCCGTTTCGTACCGGATGTTTGGGAGGCGTATCTCTAGTGGCAAGGCCAAGACAAGAAGACCCTGAACGGGTCACCGCATTGATCGAGGACGCGGCTCGCGCGCCGTTCGCTGGCCTCGGCAAGCCAGAGCCGTTGCGCGGCAACCCCTCCGGCTACTGGTCGAGACGCATCGACGACACCCATCGGTTGGTCTATCGCGCGACAGACGAAGAGCTTGTCATCATCGCTTGCCGCTTTCATTACGACGGATAGCGCGGCGGGCTCGGCGTATCTTCGCACAAGGAATCGAGGTTCGATCCGACAACAGGTCCGCGTACCATCTAACGTGATCCCCGCCATGGTTGTCCATCCCCGGCCGGGTGAGACAGCCCTTCGGGGGAATGTAGCTATCGATGCGTCGTTCCGGTCGTTCATGCCATTGCAGGTTGAATGCGGCCAGCTTCGGGAAGAAGTGCAAGCGGCTGTAAGGCAGATGATCGTGGATCCACCACGCGAGCGAGCGCCGGTCGGCCCCATGCGCATAGCGGTCGGCAACCAGGGGACAACAAGGCATGCGTTGCTCCGATGCATCCTTCGTCATCGCGATGATCCCAGATGTGCGCGGCGACGTTGCGCCCGACGCCGGGGCCGAAATCCGAGGGGCGCGGGCAGCACCGCCAGCCGGGGTGCGCCAATCCCACGCAAGGCCCACCGAGATCCCCCGAAACGAGCGCCCTTCGGCGCAGAGGGCACCGCCCGGTCCCGATCAGGCGTCGAGATTCCTATAGTCGGCCGCGCCGATCCGCCCTAGAACCGGACTGCGGAGAAAATCTCATCAACACCGATGGACTCGAGCGCGCTACTCCCGCGGAGGAGCGGTGGAACTCAGTGGCGCTGGGATGGCCTAGGCCCGTCGGGCAAGGATGTTCAATCGCACGTAGTCGATAACGGGTTCCTTCAGGCGCCGAGCAACCTCGCGCAGGAAGGGTTCTCGGTCAGGAACGGGGAGCAACTCGAAGTGCCGGCGCAAGCAGACAGTGCGCAGGTAGGTCTCCAGCGGCTCGCCCGGGGCAATCGGCGTCGGCTCCTGGTGCAACCAGCACTGCACACGGGTGAAGCCCGCGGTGATCAGTCTCCGCGACGTCTCCTCGGGCGTGGCGAAGTGCGTTGGATCAAGGTCGACACCCGCTGCTTTGGCCGCCGCATGGACACGCTGGATATTCCCAGCGCCGCCGCATTGAGCCACCAGCGTCCCCCCGGGGCGCAGCACAGCGGCGAGGTTCGCGAACAGCGCATCATGGTCCCGGATCCAATGAAAGGTCGCTGTGGAGAAGACGGCGTCGACTGCCTTCAGCGGTAGGGGTCGGGCCAGATCCGCGCGCACGAAGGTCACTTGCTCGCCAAACAGCGCCAGTCGGCGCCTGGCTTCGGCGAGCATCGCCGGGGAAAGGTCGAGCGCGATGACCATTCCTCGGCGTAATCGCTGGCAAAGATGCTCTGTGACCCGCCCCGAGCCACAACCGGCATCCAGTACCCGCTCCTGCCCCTCTAGAGGCAGCCGTTCGAGCACGACCCGGCCCCACCGCGTCATCGGGTTTGCCAGGCGGTCGTAGGTCGCGGCATCCCAGTCGGACGTGTCCGGGTTTCGGGCAGCGGCCCCGCCATTGGTGATCATGGAATGCCTCCCCCGCGGTACGGCTGTCTTCAACGAGGGGTAGTGGTCCGAGCCGGCGAGCCGATGACCACGCCCGCGACCTGGATCCACCCCTCTGGCATCCGCCAGCCCGCCGTCTCGGCTATCGGATGACTTGCAGCATGCGACTCGGCTTCGTCTGCCGGGTGTTGGTGAGGATCATGTCCTGCTCCCTCCTGGCCTGAAGCCGCAACGGGGTGAGTGCACTGAGATTCGCCGCGACCGCTGCGGCAATGAGGGCGGCAATCGGCCTTACCGCGTCGATCCCACCCATCGAGACAGCGAGCGACTCCCCACAAACGCGCTTACGACTCCAACATGGCCCGCAGGCCGCGCTCATCGCACAGTTTGATGGTATCACCCTGGACCTCGATCAGCCGGCGGGTGCGCAGCCGGGCCAGGATGCGCGACAGGGTCTCGGGTTGCATCGACAAGCGCGACGCGATGACCTGCTTGGGCACGGCCAGCCTGACCTCGCCGGCCGTGGCTCGGCCCTCGGACAGCAGGTAGGAGATCAAGCGATAGGTCGCGTTGTGCAGCGTGAGTTCATCGAGCTGGCTAAGCAATCCATGGATGCGGCGGCTCAAGCTCCCGAGGAGTTTCAGGGCGACATCCGGCGACTCGTCCAGTAACCCGAGCAGCGGGGCATGCTCGAACAGGATCAACCGGGTCTCGGTGACGGTCGTCGCGTTGACTGGGTAGCGCCGCTCATCCATGAACATCACGGCCTCGGCGAACAATTGTCCGGCCTGGATCACCTCGATGACCTTCTCGTCGCCATCGCGCGAGAGCCGAGATAGCTTGACCGACCCGTCGGCGACGAGGAAGAAGTGGCGCGCGACATCACCCTGCGCGAACAGCCGCTCCCCGGCCTCGCAGCGGCGTTCGCGCAGCCCCGTATGGATACGCGCCAACTGCTCGCTGGTCAATGGCTCGAACAGCGGTATCCGGCGAAGGTCGTTCAGAGTCATGTCGCCATTCTAACGCGATCCGCCGTTCGGCCGTGACGCCCCGACGACGAACCCACCGCACCTGGAGTCACCGAACCAGTGCCCGGGCGCACCGGCGAGCGGCCCCGCAGCCGAACCCACTTGACCAGAATCAAGTCCCGTCGATCCGGTCTCCTGATAGGGTCCCGCTCACCCCCATTAGCAAACGAACGACCATGACGACGATCGAGACCTTCTTCACGACCGACCACCGCGCCTGCGATCATCGCCTCGCCGACCTCGAGGCGGCTGTCGCGGCCGGGGACTGGACCTGTGCGCAAGACCGCCTGCATGATTTCGACCGGGATCTCGAGCGACACCTGGGCCGCGAGGAGGAACTCCTGTTCCCGGCCATCGAGGCCGCCACCGGGAGCACGCACGGACCGACCGAGGTGATGCGTCGTGAGCACGCCCAGATGCGTGCGCTGCTGAACGACGCGCGCGCCGCAATCGGTCAACAGGACCAGGCTGCCAGCCTCGGCCTCTTGGAGACCCTGATGACCCTGATTCAATTACACAACGTCAAGGAGGAGCAGATCCTTTATCCGATGGCGGACCGCCACCTGGGGCCGCAGCGCACCGCTTTGATGGACCGGGTGCGGGACTTCGTGCCATGACCCACGAAACCCGGGTCCTGACGCTGGATGTCCAGGACCTCCCGCCCCCCGAGCCGATGGAACGGGTCCTAGAAACGCTACCAGAACTCTCTGCCGGCGACCTGCTGCGGCTGCGGCATCGGCGCGAACCCTATCCCCTATATCGGATCCTCGCCGACCAGGGCTTCCGCTACCACGTCCGCATGCCGCCCGACTGCCCGTTCGAGATCCTGATCTGGCGCGCCGACGGTCCCATCCCGGAAGCAGCGGCATGATCGGGCTGGCCGGCCTGTCGCTGGAGCGCGCGCCGCCCCTATGGGTGCCGATGCCGTTCCTGGTCGTGGCTCCGCTGTTCGCGACCCTGTTCGCGCTGATCCTGATCACCGACGGACCGGTCGTGATGTCACGCTGGTCGCCGACCCTGATCGGCGCCACCCACCTGCTGGTGCTGGGCTATGTGATGATGGTTATGTTCGGTGCGGTGCAGCAGATGCTGCCGGTCGTCGCCGGCTCGCCGATCCCCCGCGGGAGGGGTGTCGCTCTGCTGCTCTTTGGGTTGCTCGCGCTGGGCACGCCCATCCTCGGGCTGGGTCTGATGGCCCTGACCCCCTGGGCGATCGGCCTTGGCGGCGGGCTGGTCGTCATCAGCATCCTGTTGTTCATCGCCAGCGCGTCGATCAGCCTGGCCAGAAGCCCGGCCCACGGCCCGACGATCACGGCCCTTTGGCTGGCGGTGTTCTCGCTGCTCGCGACCCTGCTGCTCGGCGCCTGGCTGGCAACCGGCTACCTCGGCCTCGGCTGGTCGCTACCGCGCACCATGACCAATCCGCACCTGGCCTGGGGTCTGATCGGATGGGTCGGACTGCTGATCGCCGGTGTCGCCTACCAGGTCGTGCCCATGTTCCAGATGACCCCCGAATACCCGGCCGCCTTCGCTCGCCTCTACGCCCCGTTCGTCGTCATCCAATTGCTGCTCCAGACCGGCGCGACGCTTTGGCCAGCGCCGCCCTGGACGGCGGTGCTGGGCGCGCTCGCCACGGGCCTGGCGGCGCTGGCCCTGGCTGCCTTCGCCGTCGTCACCCTGCGGCTCCAGGCACAACGGCGGCGACGCGTCCCGGATGTCACCCTGACCTTCTGGCGCATCGGCCTCCTGGCACTGCTCGGCGCGATCCTGCTTTGGGGGATCGGGTCGCTCGCGCCCGCGCTCGGCCAGCAGAGCGTCTGGCCCCTGATGCTGGCCTGGCTCTTCGTCGTCGGCTTCGCGATATCGATCATCAACGGGATGCTCTACAAGATCGTGCCGTTTCTCGTATGGCTGCATCTGAACCAGATCCGGGGCCGGAGCCCGCAGCCGGGCGGCCCACGAGTTCCTTCGATGCACGAGATCATCACTCCGCGGCGCGCCCACATTCAGTTGATCTTACACCTGATCGGGCTCCTCGCCGGGCTTGTCGCGCTCGTCTGGTCGCCGCTGTGGAAGCCGGCACTCCTCGCGTTTGCCGCCTCGAATGTCCTCCTGACCTGGAACTTGACGCTGGCGATCGAGCGTTACCGGGTCGAGCGGGCCGCATGATGGCCCTCCACCCTCCTCCCGACCGGTCGAGGCATTGGCCAACCCACCGGTTCGACCCACCCAGGTGTGACCGATGAACGACACCCGATTTGGTACCTGGCATCACTTCACCGCGGCCCCTCACCGCGTCATGTTCGTGTCGGGGATGCTGCAGTTGCCGCTGACCCTCGTCTACTGGGCCATCGAACTCACCGGCCGCCATACCGGCCTGTGGTCACCGCTCGCGACCCAGGTCCCTGGGTTTGCGTTGCATCCGTTCCTGATGCTCTATGGCGTCTTCCCCTTCTTCATGTTCGGATTCCTGATGACCACCTACCCGCGTTGGATGGGTGGCGAGCCGATCCCACGGCATCTTTATCTGCCGCCGTGGGCGCTGCTGAGCACGGGAATCCTATTCTTCTACGCGGGCCTGTTCTCTGACGGGACACTCGTCACCATCGGACTGCTCCTGCTGCTCGCCGGCTGGGGGCTGGCCCTGCTGACCCTGTGGCGCGTCTACCGCACAGCGCCGGCCGCGGATAAGCACTACGAGTCCTGGCTCAACGCCGCGTTGCTCGCCGGCTGGGCTGGCATCGCCGCCTGGCTGACCTGGTGGCTCGGCGGACCGACCTGGCTCTATCGGCTATCGCTGGTAGCGGGGTTCTGGCTCTTTCTGATTCCGGTGCTGGTCACCGTGGGTCACCGGATGATTCCCTATTTCTCCGACTGCGTGCTCAGGCCCTACCGGCGGGTCCAGCCCGCCTGGTCCCTGCCCTTGATGGGCCTCGCGGTAGCGGCTCACGTCCTGCTGACCTTGACCGGACAATGGGTCTGGCGCTTCGTCGCGGATCTGCCGTTGGCTTTTCTGGCGCTGCACCATCTGTGGCATTGGGGCTTGCCGCGCAGCCTCGGGATCCGGCTACTGGCGATGCTCCATATCGCCTGGGCCTGGTTCGCGATCGGAATGGTCCTCTTCGTCATTCAGAGCCTGGGGTTGCTCCTGACCGGGCACTGGTGGCTCGGGCACGGGCCGCAACACGTCCTAGCCATCGGTTTCATCACCAGCCTGACCATCGGCATGGCTACGCGCGTCACGCTCGGGCACTCGGGACGGCCGTTCGACGTCGACCGGCTCACCTGGGCCTGCTTCCTCGGAATCTCCGCCACGGCGCTGCTGCGCCTGAGCGCCGAACTGCCACTGTGGCCGCCCGGCGTGGCGAACCATGTCAACCTCGCCGCAGCGGTCCTGTGGCTCGCCTGCCTGGTTCCCTGGACCCTCCGCTACATGCCGATGCTACTGACCCCCCGGGTCGACGGTCGAGCTGGATGACCGGCTCGCCCAGGGATATGGCTCAGGGATTTCCTGCAGGCTGAACAAGTTGCCTGACCCTCCTCAAGCGCTCGTGAGAGGGCGAGATAAAGCGGCACGGAGTCGCAACGCTGCTCGTCGATGTGCGGGTAGTCGGCCAGTGGCGAGGCAATGCCCAG
>NZ_JBDKXB010000032.1:0-32203 GCF_041197575.1 Thioalkalicoccus limnaeus
TATCGACCAAAGGTGGCCCCTGTCCAAGACAGATCTCGTGCTGCTGGGCGGGCGACTCCCAAAGAAGCGTTCAGAGATGTTTTTTGTGGATCTCTTGTGCTGGGCAACATTCGCCGCCCCGTTGATTATTTTTCATGAGTCGAGCGGTGCCTTGTTTTTTTGACCGGCGCGGCGGGCTGGGGGTGAGCTGAATGGTGACCGTGTGTTCCGAGTCGTCGCCACTCAAGCCCGTTGGGCGACCATCAAGGCCAAGTCACCCAGTCCGGCTGCGGATGCAGCGAGTGGGCCTTCGGCCTGGTAGACGCGGATGGTCAGGTCGGGAAAGAGGCTGATCAGCTCGTTGCGGGCAAGGCGATAGGCCGGGTTGGACGGGCCACGGTCGCCTCGGCATTCCCGCACGAACGTCTGATAGAAGAGTAGTCCGTCCGGACGCAGCGCGGCGGCGATGCTTGGAGCCAGGGTGCGATCGAGGAAGTGTGCGACCAGGATCAGGTCGAAGCTCTCCGGAGTCGGCGGCAGGGCGGCGAGGTCGCGGACCTGAGCATCGAGTTGAAGCCCGCGCAGGCGCGCCGCCTCGCGCAACCGCGCGATGGCGATGGGGGACAGGTCCCATGCCGAGACCCGGAAACCCCGCTCCGCCAGCCAGAGCGCGTTGCCGCCCAGTCCGCAGGCCAGGTCGAGGGCGGTGCCTCCGTCGGGGAGCAAGTGCGGCCATTGGCGCAACACCAAGGCCGGTTCCGGGATCGCTGTCGCGCCTTCGTAGCGCGCGTCCCAACAGCGGGCGCAGTCCTCGGGTGTGGTGGGCGAGGTGGGATCGGTCATGGCTCGAAGGCGGTCACTCCGAAGGGTTCGTCGACGTCGGTCAAAGTCCCAATCTCTCGAGGGTCGCGACGAGCCGTTGTTGCCGGTCAGGGTCCGTCACGCGGTAGGTCTCCAGCCAGGCACGTTGACCGACGGGGACCTGGACACCACCCTACTATCGAGGGTTGCAAAAGTCATCGGAGACGGCTCGCCGCGACACGCTGCAAGGACGTCCGTGTCAGCTCGACGGCGAGATTCCTCCCGCCGACGGTCGCCGCGACCCGCCGCCGATTACTTTCGCGACGATCGATATTACTGGCCCGCTGTCGAAAATCAGTGTTGTCGTTCGTCCAGTTAACGGGACAGACGCAAACGTGTTGCCGTATCTGAAACCTCATGAGGGCAAACTGATGGCCGACACCATTCTTCTGGGGACCCGCAAGGGCACCGTCATCATCGATCGCCAAGCGGCGGGCTGGCGGGCGCGGCCCATCAACCACGCCGGCGTGCCGGTCTGTTACGCTGCCCGTGATCCGCGCGATGGCACCCTGTGGGCCTCTCTGGACCACGGACACTGGGGGCCCAAGCTGTCGCGCTCGCGAGACCGGGGTCGGACCTGGGACGACATCTCGTCTTTGAAATACCCCAAGGGCGCGCGTCACCTTGTCCAGTACCTGCCAACGCCGGACTTCGACCCCGCGGCGCCGGCCGGGCGCCCCGACTATGCCGGTGCCACCGTGTACAAGATCTGGCACATCGCCTTTGGGAGCGCGGGTCAGCCCGGGCGATTGTACGCCGGCACCATCCCCGGTGGCCTCTTTGTCAGCGATGACGGCGGCGATACCTGGACCCTCAACCGGCCGCTGTGGAACCATGAAAGTCGCGGCGGCGACCTGTTTGCCGGCGACGCCACCAGCGAGAACCACTGGGGTGGCACCCCAGCCAGTGTCGACTACGGCGTGTTCGAACCCGGTATTCACTCGGTCATCGTAGACCCGCGGAATCCGGATCACCTGCATGTGGCGGTCTCCTCCGCCGGTGTACTCGAAACCACCGATGGCGGCCAGACTTGGGCCGGGTGCAATCGCGGCCTGCTGATGGACTACCTGCCCAACCCCGAGGCCGAGTGGGGGCATGACCCGCACTTCGTGACCCACTGTCCCGGTCAGCCGGACCACCTCTGGCAGCAAAACCACTGCGGCGTGTTCTACAGCGACGATGGCGCCCAGAACTGGAGGAAGGTCAGCAGGCCCGAAGTGGGTGTGCATTTCGGCTTCCCGGTGGCCGTGGATGGACGGGATGGCCGCACCGCCTGGGTGGTCCCGGCGCGGGGGGATTCCGAGCGCATGGCCATCGACGGTGGCCTGTTCGTCGCCCGCACCAGCGATGGTGGCCAGTCCTGGCAGACTTTCCGCAACGGCCTACCACAGGAAGATGCCCATGACATCGTGCTCAGACACGGCCTGGACGTCGCCGGCGACCGCCTCTGTTTCGGCAGCACCACCGGTAACGTCTACCTGTCGGAAAACCGCGGCGAAACCTGGCGCTGCCTGGGCAACAACTTTCCCCCGATCTACTCCGTGCGCTTTGGGTGACCATCATGCCCACAGTCGAGATGACATCGCACCTCTACCGGTTCTTCCCCCAACTGGAGAACCACACCCTCAGGGTACCCTCTGGCTCGGTCGCCGAGATTCTGCACGCCATCAACGACCAGGTCCCCGGCTTCATCGACTACATCCTGGATGAACAGGGCGCCCTGCGTCGGCACGTGAACCTTTGCATCAACGATACCGTCGTGATTGACCGGAAGAACCTCACCGACCAGGTCCAGGATGACGGTACTGTGTTCATCTTCCAGGCCTTGAGCGGCGGTTAGCAATCAGGGCGAACCATTTCAAGTGACCAAGCTCGCGAGATCCTCGAGCATCAGGAACGGGTGATGCGGGTCGGTCGGGCTGGGCTCGAACGCCCAGGTTCGGTTGTTTCCGTGAAGGCCGCGTCGCGGTCGGGTGGCCGAATGGTGCGATCGTGGCTAACGCTCCGTGCAGCGCCGGTAGTCCTTCAGGTGACCGGCGAGGACCGCGCGCAGGTTGTCGAGCTCTCCCAGCAGTTCGCCCGGTGGGTCGTCCAACGCCTGATCCATGTAGCCGGTTGCGGCCTTGGACAGGGACCAACCGAGCGGTGGTGCCGCGATCGCCTGTTCGATGCGGCGGCGTGCTGCGTCGGTCTCGGCGCGGACGAGGCCGGCCTGGGCCGCCGCTGCGAGCGAGATCTCGATCACGGCCCCGCGCAAGTCGTTTTCGACGCGCCGCGCCGCGGCCCCCTCGAACTGTCTGGCCGAGTCGATCTCGGTGAGCCAGCCGCGGGCGTTGCGGGCATTCAGGAGCGCACGGATCGGCGAGCCCACCTCGCTCAGGAAGTCCTCCGACGGCGGACCTGCCGGACTCCCGAGATTCGCCGTCAGGGGCCTGTAGCGCGCCTGACAGATCGCCTCGCCGCGCGGGTCGTTGCGGATCATGATCAGGATCGGAAAGAGGGTCCGATCGTCGATCAGCTCGAGCAGATCCGTTATGGTGGCGGTTCCCGAGTTGTCGAAATAGCCGCCGTCGACGACGCGGATCTTCTGCGGCCCCTGATCGCCGGGCCCGATCAGGCTCCCGGCCGGGCTGAGGTACGTGAAACGGGCGCTGGCCCCAGCGGCGGCCGACGAGAGAATGGCCTGGGTCGAGAAACCGTCGCCGAGCAGGTCGAGCGTGTCGGGAAGGCCGCGAGGATCCAGGTTAGACAAGATCCCGCGGCGTCCGGAATCGACGACCGTGGTGTTCAACAACAAGCTCGGCAGACGCATCTGGTAACCATCGGCCCAGAGGTCGACGAAAGGTCCGCCGAGCGGGCTGTGGCCGTCGTCGAGGGCTCGCTCGAACGCGAGTTCGAGGAACCGCTGGCGGTCCGTTAACGCGAACGGGTAGGGGACGAACCGTTGCAGCAGGTCCGGGAACAGGAATCCGGCCGCCAGCGGGGACAGGAAATCCTGCCGCAAGGCCGTGCGCACGCTCGTCAACGTCGTTGCCGCCGCAGTGTCGTCCCGCTCGAGCGCCTGGCGCTTGACCGCCGTGTAGACGGCCGCGCCGACGCTGCCGCCGGACACCGCGCTGACGGCGAAGAGGTTCTCCGAGAAACCCGGGATGTCCTCCATCGCGGCCAACGACGGAGCCGTCCAATAGGCGGCGCGGATCCCGCCGCCCGAGGCCGCCACCAGGACCACCGGTTCACGTCCGTCGATCTGACCCGAGGCCGGATTCTCCTGGCGCCAGGCACGGTAGTGCTCGGGCGCGGTGAGCCGTTGGTGCTCCGCAACCTCGGCAGCCGTGCGGATCGCGTGATTGTCGTTGAACAGACTGAAGATGACGGCGAGCACCAGGACGAAGGCCGTCCCGGCTGGCTGGCCATTGGCCAGGAAGGAATAGGTCAGCACCAAGGCGCCGAACAGCGTGATCCCGGCCAGGCCAAACAGCATGATGGCGGGCGTGCCGAGGGCTTGCGGCCAGGTGACGGGCCAAGTCAAGAACCCGGCCACCAATAGGACCGCCAGCACGAAAGCGGTGATGATGAGGATCCAGTCTTTGGTGTCCAGACCCGGACTGGCCTGCTCGAGACCCGCTCGCGTCAACCCGAACAGCGTACGGCGTTGGATGACGAACCACATGAGCGCGGCGGCCAGGATCAGGAACGCAGCGCCGAGGATCCAGGCCGCCCATCCGGCGTCGCCAGCGACCCGGAAGAACCCGGCACCGATCGCAGCAGGGACTAGGAAACCGAACAGCCGGGGCCACCACTCGCGACCGAACGCCGACGTCGGTCGATCGAAGGACTGACCGGCGAAATCGGGGTCGAGCAGCCGTCTGGACGTATACCATAGGACCAGACCGAGGATCAGGGCGCCGGTCAGGAAGAACAGATTCCACAGCAGGGTGTTGCGCAGCGGCGTCCCGTATTCGGCCGACAGACGCAGGAGGTCCTGGCCCTGATCATTGAACACGAACACGAAGATCACCAGCACGACCGAGGCGGTCGCGTAGGCGCAGAGCCACAGGACCCGAATGATCGAGTTCCACAGGAAGCCCCAGATTCGGAGCACGACGCCCCGGGAGCGCCTGGCGGTGGCTCCGGACACCGGTGTCGTTTGCGCCATTTGGTGATCCTCCTCAGCGATCCGAGACACGGGGGTTGGTCCCTCCGTGTCCAAGCATAGACAATGCCCTCGTTCTTTGTCGGGGAGCCGACTGGCGGATGTCGTGGTCGGTGTCCGGGGCCGGCCGAACCCCATTCGATCCTCGGTGAAGGCGAAAGGGTGGTTCCAAGCGATGCCGTTCGCCACCTTGCCATCGGTCCGGCCGGCTGGCAGATTAGCGCCTTGACTTCACGGAGCGCGCCTCTCGAGATGAATCTGCACGAGTACCAAGCGAAAGACCTGCTCGCGCGCTACGGCGTGCCGGTGCCGCGCGGCCTGACCGTCACGTCGGCCGATCAGATGACCGGGGCGCTCGATGGCCTCGGTGGGTCGCGCTGGGTCGTCAAGGCCCAGATCCAGGCCGGTGGGCGGGGGCGCGCCGGTGGCGTGGTCCTGGCCGAGGGCCGCGAGCCGGCGCTCGCCGCCGCCGGACGTCTGCTCGGGCAGCGGTTGGTGACACGCCAGAGCGGCCCCGATGGGCTGCCGGTCGAGCGCCTGTTGATCGAAGAGACCTGCGAGATCGCGCGCGAACTGTACCTCGCGGTCCTCGTCGATCGCGCGACCGGTCGGGTCGCCTTCATGGCCTCGGCCGCCGGTGGCATGGACATCGAAGAGGTTGCCGCGAGTCGGCCCGAGGCGATCCTGTTCAGCCAGGTCGCGCCGGCGATTGGGCTGCTCCCGTGGCAGGGCCGGCGTCTCGGCTTCGGGCTCGGCCTGTCCGCGGCCCAGATCCGCGCGTTGCAAGGCGTGATGAGCGGTCTCTACCGGCTCTTCACGGAGTGTGATGCGAACCTCGTCGAGATCAACCCGCTGATCCTGACCCCGGCCGATGAGCTCATCGCGCTCGATGCCAAGGTCGTCCTCGATGACAACGCGCTCTATCGGCACCCGGAGCTTGCGGCCTGGCGCGATCCCGCCCAGGAGGACCCGCGCGAGGCGGCCGCGCGGGCCCATGATCTCAGCTACATCAGCCTCGATGGCAACATCGGCTGCCTGGTCAATGGCGCCGGCTTGGCGATGGCGACGATGGACCTGGTCAAGCTACACGGTGGGGCGCCGGCCAACTTCCTCGATGTCGGCGGTGGCACCACGGCCGAACGGGTGGCCGAGGCCTTCAAGCTGATCCTGTCGGACGCCAAGGTCGCGGGCATCCTGGTCAATATCTTCGGTGGCATCGTGCGTTGCGACCTGATCGCCGAAGGGCTGATCCAGGCCGTGCGCGAGGTCGCGATCCAGGTGCCGCTGGTCGTGCGGCTCGAAGGGACCCGCGCCAGCGAGGGTCTGGCGCTGCTCGCCGACAGTGGTCTGCCTTTGAAGACGGCCGAGGGTCTCGACGAGGCGGCCAGACAAATCGTTGCGGCCGTCGCGTCCAAGACGGCGGGGGAGGGACGATGAGCATCTTGGTCGATCGGCAGACGCGGGTCATCTGCCAGGGTTTCACGGGTCGTCAGGGGACCTTCCACAGCGAGCAGGCGATCGCCTACGGTACGCAACTGGTCGGCGGCGTGACGCCGGGCAAGGGTGGTCAGACGCATCTTGACCGGCCGGTCTTCGACACCGTGCACGAGGCCGTCGCGGCCACCGGCGCCGATGCGTCGATGATCTATGTGCCAGCGGCCTTCGCGGCCGATGCGATTCTCGAGGCCGCCGACGCCGGCATCCGGGTCATCGTCTGCATCACCGAGGGGATCCCGGTGCTCGACATGCTCAGGGTCAAGGCCAGTCTGGCCGGGTCAGAGGCGCGCCTGATCGGTCCCAACTGTCCCGGTATCATCACGCCGGACGCGTGCAAGATCGGCATCATGCCCGGCCACATTCATCGCCCGGGGCGGGTCGGGATCGTCTCGCGTTCCGGAACCCTGACCTACGAGGCCGTGCACCAAACGACGCAAGTCGGGCTCGGGCAAAGCACCTGTGTCGGCATCGGTGGTGACCCGATCCAGGGGATGGACTTCGTCGACTGCCTGCGTTGCTTCGAGCAGGATCCGCAGACCGAGGCCGTGCTCCTGGTCGGCGAGATCGGCGGCACGGCCGAGGAGGCCGCGGCGGCCTTCATCGCCGAACGGATGACGAAGCCGGTCGCGGCCTATATCGCCGGTGTCACGGCCCCGCCCGGAAAGCGCATGGGCCACGCCGGGGCCATCGTCAGCGGTGGGCGTGGCACGGCCGAGGACAAGTTCGCGGCGCTCGCGGCCGCCGGCGTCGCCGTGATCCGGTCGCCGACCGAGATGGGCCAGCAGATGGCCGAGCTGCTGCGCGATTAACGCGGCGCAGATCGATCGGCTGCCGAACAGGTCGACCCACGGATCGAAGCAGCAATGGGTCGACTGACTCGGCCAATGGGTCCGATATCCGTGTCCATCCGTGTGCATCCGTGGCCTTGATTCTGACGCGAACCGGCGCTGAACGGTCGATCCCTTCCTACCCTTGAGACGAGGTGCGCGGTGCGTATCCTGATGGCCCAGATGAACCCGCGGGTCGGCGATGTCGCCGGCAATGGCGCGCGGATCGCGGAGATCGCCAACGCGGCCCGGGATCGGGACGCGGCCGATCTCGTCGTCTTCCCGGAGCTCGCCTTGACCGGCTATCCGCCCGAGGATCTGCTGTTGCGCCCGGAGTTCCTCGATCGCGTCGAGACGGCGGTCGCGCATCTGCTCGAGGCCGTGCGCGGCATCACGTTGATCCTCGGCTATCCGCGCCGCTCGGTCGGCGGCCTGCACAACGTCGCCGGGATCCTGCGCGACGGCGTGCTGGTCGATGAGTACGCCAAGCAAGCGCTGCCCAACTACAGCGTCTTCGACGAGAAACGTTACTTCCAGCCGGGGCCGCTTCCGTGCGTCTTCGAGCACGAGGGCCAGCGGATCGGTCTGACGATCTGCGAGGACATCTGGGAGGAGGGGCCGGCCCGGCAGGCGGCCGCGGCCGGTGCCGAGATGCTGATCAACATCAACGCCTCGCCGTACCACGACGGCAAACAGCTCGAACGCGAGACGCTGCTCGCGATGCGCGCGCGCGAGCATCGGTTGCCGATCCTCTATGTCAATCTGGTCGGCGGCCAGGACGAATTGGTCTTCGACGGCGGTAGCTTCGTCGTCGATGCCGCGGGCGAGGTCTGCCAGCGCGCGCCGCTCTTCGCCGATTGCGGGTGTCTCGTCGAGATCGACCCCGGATCCCCGCCGCGACCTCGGCCGGGTGCGCTCGCGCCGTACCCGGAACAAGAGGCGGGCATCTACGAGGCCCTGGTCGTCGGGATTCGCGACTATGTCCGCAAGAACGGCTTCCAGGGGGCATTGTTGGGGCTCTCGGGCGGCATCGACTCGGCGCTGACGCTGGCCTTGGCCGTCGACGCGCTGGGCGCCGAACAGGTCGAGGCCGTGTTGATGCCGTCGCGCTATACGGCTGAGATCAGCATCGAAGATGCGCAGCAGCAGGCGCGCCAGCTCGGGGTCCGGTCGCAGCTGATCCCGATCGAGCCCGCGTTCGAGGCATTCCTCGGCCTGCTCAGCGCGCGCTTCGCCGGCCTCGAGCCCGACACCACCGAGGAGAATATCCAGGCCCGCTGCCGCGGTGTGATCCTGATGGCGATCAGCAACAAATCGGGACGCATCCTGTTGACGACCGGCAACAAGAGCGAGATGGCCGTCGGGTACGCGACCCTCTACGGCGACATGGCGGGCGGCTTCGCGCCGCTCAAGGACGTCTCCAAGACGCTCGTCTACCGGCTCGCGCGCTACCGCAATCGCGCCGCCCAGGTGATTCCGGAGCGGGTCCTGACCCGCGCGCCGACCGCTGAGCTCGCCCCGAACCAGACCGATCAGGACAGCCTACCGCCCTATGATCTGCTCGATCAGATCCTGTCGCGCTACATCGAGCAGGATCAGGGCGTCGCCGAGATGGTCGCGGCCGGGTTGCCAGAGGCCGAGGTGCGGCGGGTCGTTCGCCTCGTCGACCGCAACGAGTACAAACGGCGGCAGGCACCGCCCGGTGTGCGGATCACACGGCGCGCCTTCGGCCGCGATCGTCGCTACCCGATCACGAACGGGTTCTAGAAGGCTTCTCGTCCCGCCCCTTCAGTGCCCGGCACCGCTTACGGGGCAAGCGCCGAGAAGCCGGTGAGCGAGCACCGACGGCCCATCACGGCGGCCGTCAAAGATCAGAACGCGATGACGACCTGGCTTCGTTGGAATCAGGTAGATCACGGGTCAGGCCGCCCGAGTAGCGCGCAAGAGCGACCGTCGGAGGCGGAAAAAAGAACGAAAGCAGAATGGAATCCTGATGGCGACTACCGAAACCAACAGCACTGAACTCGGCTATGCCGATACATTATGGAAATCGGCCGACACGCTGCGCGGCCAGATCGACGCCGCCATCCTCGCCGTCGAGCGCAACAACCCGAACCTCAAGGGCAAGCTGCCGCGCGACTACGCCCGCCGCGGCATCGCGCCGCTGTTCGAGATGCACGCAATATCGCAACTTGAATCCCGCAAGCTCTCCGAGTTCCGTGACGACCTCCTCCCCACACTCTTCTCAGGCGCGGTGCGCGTGAAGGCAGCCGAACGAGTCCTGGAGACCACGCCATGAGCCCCCTCAGCGACACGTCGCCTGTCCCAGCGCGCATCGAATACTTGAAGGTGCAGAACTTCCGTGCGCTGCGCGAGGTGGAATTCAAGGAGCTGACCCCGCTGACGGTGCTGCTCGGCCCCAACGGCAGTGGCAAGTCCACGGTGTTCGACATCTTCGCGTTCCTTTCCGAGTGCTTCGAGCTGGGCCTGCGCCGCGCGTGGGACAGGCGCGGGCGGGCGAAGGAGCTGAAGACGCGCGGCGGCGACGGGCCGGTAGTGATCGAGGTCAAGTACAAGGAGCCGGGCTATCCGCTGATCACCTATCACCTGGCGGTGGACGAGCGCAACGGCGCACCGGTGGTGGTCGAGGAGTGGCTGCAATGGCGCCGCGGTCAGCGCGGAAGGCCCTTCCGCTTCCTGGACTATCGAGAGGGGCTGGGTCGCGCCGCGAGCGGCGAGGCCCCGGACGAAAAGGACCAGCGCATCGAGATTCCGCTCAAGTCGCCCGATCTTCTGGCGGTCAACGCGCTCGGGCAATTCGCGGACCATCCCCGCGCGGCGGCGCTGCGGGACTTCATCACCGGCTGGTATGTCTCGTACCTGTCGGCCGATAGCGCACGGGGCCAGCCCGAGGCGGGGCCGCAGGAGCGGCTGTCGCGAACCGGCGACAATCTGGCCAACGTAATCCAGCATCTGGCAGAGCGTCCCGGCGACCGGCTGGAGCGCATCTTCGAGGTGTTGCGCCAACGGGTGCCGCGCATCGAGCGGGTCTTGGCCGATACCATGCCGGATGGCCGGTTGCTGTTGCAGATCAAGGACGCGCCGTTCAGTCACCCGATCCTAGCCCGTTTTGCTTCGGACGGTACGCTGAAGATGCTGGCCTATCTGGTCTTGCTGTACGATCCCCACCCACCGCCGTTCATCGGCATCGAGGAGCCGGAGAACTTCCTGCACCCGAGGCTGCTGCCAGAGCTGGCCGAAGAATGTCGCGCGGCCACGGCCGCGACGCAGTTGCTCGTCACCACCCATTCGCCGTTTTTTCTCAATGGGCTGCGACCCCAAGAGGTGCGGGTGCTCTGGCGTGATGAGCACGGCTACAGTCAGGCGCGGCGCGCCGAGGACTTGCCGGGTGTGCGCGAATTCACCGAACAGGGGGCGCTGCTCGGCCATTTGTGGATGGAGGGTCAGCTTGGCGTCGGCGATCCACTCGTCAACCAAGGCGCGCCGACCCGGCCGCTGAAAGGTGGACGCTCCGCATGAGGGCGTCGCATCTGGTGCTGCTGGTCGAGGAGCCGTCGATGGAGGCCTTTCTGCGCGCCCTCCTGCCACGCCTGTTGCCACAGG
The DNA here is from genome assembly GCF_041197575.1 of Thioalkalicoccus limnaeus. Classification (NCBI taxonomy): domain Bacteria; kingdom Pseudomonadati; phylum Pseudomonadota; class Gammaproteobacteria; order Chromatiales; family Chromatiaceae; genus Thioalkalicoccus; species Thioalkalicoccus limnaeus. Next base: position 10,942 of record NZ_JBDKXB010000032.1, read on the forward strand.
ACAGGACCTTCGAGGTACATGCCTTCCAACCGACACCCAGGCGGACCTCGGCGTCGCGATCGAGCAACTCGGTCGCTACATGCAGACCGCGCCGGACCTGTTCGTGCCGAACCTGCTGCTGGTCGTGTCGGACGGCATGCTGACCCGCGTCGGATCGATCACCAGCGGGCGCAGCCGCTTCATGCCTTGGCGGCCGCTGCACGATGACGGTGGTGGCGCGCCGACGCTGGAGGCGCTGATCCGCGGCTTGTTCGAGCCGCGGGCGCTGGTGGACTACCTCCGGAATTGCGTGACCTTCGAGGAGGACGAGCGCGGCGAGATCGCGAAGAAGATCGCCGGCTACCACCAGTTCCGCGCGGTGCGCAAGGCACGGGCCAGCGTGCTGGCGAGCCTGCGGCCCCCCTCGGGTGACGGCGACGGTCGCGGCGGCGTGATCTGGCACACCCAAGGTTCGGGCAAATCGTTGACCATGCTGATGCTGGCCGGCGCGCTGATCCGCGAGCCGCGCCTGACCAACCCGACGCTGGTCATGATCACCGACCGCAACGACCTCGACGACCAGCTCTTCGACACCTTTGCCGCCGGACGTGCGCTGCTGCGGCAGGCGCCCGTGCAGGCCGAGAGCCGGGAACAACTCGAGAGCCTGCTCGACCGCGCGGCGGGCGGCGTGGTGTTCACGACCATTCAGAAGTTCGCCGAGGCGCACGGCGTGATCTCCGAGCGGGCCAACGTGGTGGTCATGGCCGACGAGGCCCACCGCAGCCAGTACGGCTTCGTCGAGGGCGGCGCACGCTGGATGCGCGAGGCGCTACCCAACGCCACCTTCGTCGGTTTCACCGGCACGCCGCTGGAGCGCGACGACAAGAACACGATCCACGTTTTCGGCGAGTACGCGGACATCTACGACATCCGCCAGGCCGTCGAGGACGGTGCGACCCGGCCGCTCTACTACGAGTCGCGCATCATCAAGCTGAAGGTGGACGAGGACGGCGCGCGGATCGCCGAGGAAACCGTCGAGTACCTCGTCAACGCCGACCGAGTCGGCGAGCCCGTCGAAGAACAGTACCGGGTGCCGCTGGAGTCGCTGGTCGGCGCCCAGGAACGTATCGAACGCTTGGCGGCCTTCATCGTCGAGCACTGGGAGAAGCGCCGCGCCGCGATGGAAGGCAAGGCCATGGTCGTCACCATGAGCCGCGATATCGCCGCGCGTCTGTACGAGGCCATCCGCGCACTGCGCCCAGATTGGCACGACGCGGATGACGAACGGGGCGCGATGAAGGTGATCGTGACCGGAACGGCCGACGACCCGGAGCCGCTTCGCCACCATGTGCGCACCAAGACGGCGCGCAAGCGGCTGGCCGAGCGCTTCAAGGCCCCCGCCGATGATCTGCGGCTGGTGATCGTCTGCGATATGTGGCTCACCGGCTTCGACTGCCCGCCGGCGCACACCATGTACCTCGACAAGCCGCTGGCCGGGCACAACCTGATGCAGGCCATCGCGCGGGTGAATCGCGTCTATGGCGACAAGCCGGGCGGCTTGATCGTCGATCTGCTGGGGCTGGCCGACCAGTTGGCCGATGCCCTGGCCACCTACACCCAGGCCGGTGGCACGGGCGAGGCGGTCCGCGAGGTGCAGGACGAGGCGGTGCCGGCGATGCAGGCGGCGTTCGAGAAGCTGCGCGGTCTCTTTCACGGCTGCGACTACGAGCAGGCGCTCGGCGCGAGCCCCGAAGAGGTCCTTCCGGTGTACCTGCGCGCCATCGATCAGGTGTTCGGGCAGAACGATGGATGGAGACGCCTGCGGACGCTGGTCAAGGAATTGTCCGCGGCCTTCGCACTGGCGGTGCCGCGCCCAGAGACCGAGGCCATCACCCCGCATCTGGCCTTTTTCCAGCGCCTGGTCGTGATGATTCGCAAACGGCTGGCCGACGAGAGCGACGGCGGCGCCGGGCAGGCACGTCAGCGTGACATCGACGCGGCCGTTCGCCAGGTGATCGGCGGCGCGGTCGATGCCGGCGAGGTGATCGACCTGTTCGCGGTGGCCGGTCTGGAGGAGGCCAGGCTCGACATCCTGAGCGACGAGTTCCTCGGTCGGGTGGCGGCGCTGGAGCAGAAGAACCTCGCTTTGGAGACGCTACGCAAGTTGCTGAACGACCAGATCCGCATCACCGAGCGGACGAACCTCGTCCGGAGCAAGAAGTTTCGCGAAGCGCTCGAAGACGCCATGCTGCGCTACACGAACAAGGCCATCAGCACCGCGGAGATGATCGCCCGGCTGATCGACCTGGCCAAGCACCTGCGCGAGGCTCAGAAGCATGGCGAGGAACTCGGCCTGAGCCGCGAGGAGGTCGCGTTCTACGACGCCTTGGCAGATAACGCGTCGGCTCGGGAGGCGATGCAGAGCGATACGCTGCGGTTGATGGCGCGAGAGCTGACGGAGATGGTGAAGAGCATGCCTAGGTTGGACTGGACCCAACGTGAATCCGTGCGGGCGAGCCTGCGGCGTAATGTGCGAAGGCTGTTGGCCAAGTACGGCTACCCGCCGGATCTGGCGGAAGGGGCAACGCAGCTCGTTTTGCGGCAAGCGGAGTTGTCGACGGAGAATGCGGCATAGATCCTTGACGTGGATCGGCGCTCGGAGGCGTTTCCTGTGGGCGCTGGTCTATCCCGCTGCATTCCAACCCGATCCGCGTGGCCATTCCGTTCATGGAATCGCTGACCCCCGTTCAACTAATGGCGCCATTCTTCGGTTCGGGTCATTCCCTCCAGCCACCCCGAGGCGGACCTGGGGCGCGATGCGCGGCCCAAAGCAACAACAGCCAGCAGCCCGGCAAGACCAGCCAGGTCTCCCAGGGCCAGGCCGCGGTCTGCATCGTCAGCAGGGAGAGATTCTCGCCGCGGATTGTCTCGGCGAAGGCCCACCAACGGGATGCCATGAGCGCCGTTAGCGCGGCCATCAGGATCAGCCTCGGCCACCGTGACAGACTCGGCCAGACGACGACGACCAGTTCGAGGAAGTTGAAACCGTATCCGGCGGGCCGTCCCCAGTAGAGCAGCGTGAGGGCCAACGCAAAAACCAATGGAACCGTGCGATACTGGCTCTACCGTTGCGGCTCGGCCTTGTTGTCGCACCCGCCTGAGCGGTGGGTGGACTGCATCGCGGTCATCGATCGGACCTGGCGGGCCTCCTCGGACATTCTCGAATCGATATTCGGCTGCTACAAGACCTCATGGGTGCTGGATTCCGACCCCATTTAGCTCGGCCGGCTCGTCGGCCAGCTTCACAACCCCGGCGACGAAATCAACCAGATCCCTCGAAGATCCTCGTGACCGCGCGCTACATCTCCCCAACTGCGGCACCCGGTGCGGACTGATTCGCGGGCAACGATGGACCACGCGACCCTCTCCAGCCTGCGTGATAGACATCCGGCCTGGCGGCTGCTGGCCTCGCCGCACGCGCCGCTGATCGCGAGCTTTCTGCACCGGGTGTTCGTCGCGCCCAACGTACGGGCGATGAGCGAGGCGGACCTGGCCGAGGCGTTGGAGGATGCGCTCTTCGCGCTGCGCGAGCAGCTCGGCGCCGAGACCTACCCCAAGGGGGCATCGGAGTACCTCAACGACTGGGCCGCGCCCGACAAGGGTTGGCTGCGCAAGTTCTACCGACCGGGCACCGACGAGGCGCAGTTCGATCTGACACCGGCCACCGAGAAGGCCATCGTCTGGCTCGCATCGCTGACCGAGCGGCCGTTCGTCGGCACCGAGTCGCGCCTGCTGACCCTGTTCGCGCTGCTCGAGCAGATCAGCGCTGGCACCGAGGTCGATCCCGCCAAGCGCGCGGAGGATCTGCGCCACAAGCGCGACGCGCTCGAGGCCGAGATCGCCCGCGTGCTGGCGGGCGACGCGCCGCTGCTCGACGACACGGCGGTCAAGGACCGCTTCCTGCAATTCCAGCAATTGGCCCGCGAGCTGCTGGCCGACTTCCGCGAGGTCGAGCACAACTTCCGCGGCCTCGACCGCAAGGTGCGCGAGAAGATCGCGCTCTGGGAGGGGGCCAAGGGCGCCCTGCTCGACGAGATCATGGGCGAGCGCGACGCCATCGGCGACTCGGACCAGGGTCGCAGCTTCCGCGCCTTCTGGGACTTCCTGATGTCCAGTCGCCGCCAGGAGGAGCTCTCCGAACGGCTCGATCAAGTATTGGCCCTGCCCGCGGTGGCCGCGCTGAACCCCGACCCGCGCACCCGCCGGGTGCACCACGATTGGCTCGAGGCCGGCGAGCACACCCAGCGCACCGTGGCCCTACTCTCGCAGCAGCTGCGCCGCTTCCTCGACGATCGGGCCTTCCTGGAGAACCGGCGCATCCTGGAACTGCTGCATGGCATCGAGGGCCAGGCGTTGGCGTTGCGCGAGTCTATGCCCAGCGGAGCGGTGACGAGCATCGATGCGATGGGTGCCGACATCGATCTGCCGCTAGAGCGGCCGCTGCACACGCCGAGCGCCAAGCCGCGCCTTGCCGAGCTGGTCCTCGAGGCCGGCGAGGCCGAGATCGACACCGCCCGCCTGTTCGATCAGTTCGTCGTCGACAAGGCGCGCCTGCGGGCCGGTTTGCAGCGCGCCCTGCGCCGCAAGAGGCAGATCACGCTGCGCGACCTGCTGGAGGCCGAGCCCCTGCGACAGGGCTTGGCCGAGCTGGTAGCCTATCTGGAGCTTGCCCATGCCGGCGATGCCGGTGATGGCCTGCGCGCGGTCGTCGATGACAGGGTCGAGGAGCCGATTCGCTGGCAGGCCCGAGACGCCGACGGGGAGCCGGTCGAGCGCTGCGCCCGCCTGCCCAGGGTGATCTTCGTGCGCTGAGCACGGCCGCGATAGGGAGACGGAGATGAACGAGACGGCGCACGACGCCGACACCCCACCGATGGACAGCTCCGCCGGTGCCCTGCCGGAGGTGCCCGAGCTGTCGCAGCTGATGGTGCAGTTGCTCAAGGGGGTCCTGTATCGGGAAGACGACGAACGCCTGTGGGCGAGCCTCCTGCGCCTGCAGGCGCGGGTGCGGGAGCAGGCGGCGGTGCTGCTGCTCGACCTGCTGCTCGACGAGGCCGAGGGCTACGCCTTCCTCAAGGGCCGTCCGGATCCGGATCAGGCCGAAGGCGCGCCCCGCCTGCCGCGGCTCGTCGTGCGCCGGCCCCTGTCCTACCCGGTCAGCCTGATGCTGGCCCTGCTGCGCAAGCGCCTCGCGGAATTCGACGCTGGCGGCGGCGACACCCGGCTCGTACTGTCACGCGACGAGATCGCCGAGCTGATACGGGTCTTCCTCCCCGATGGCACGAACGAGGCGCGGCTGATCGATCAGGTGGACGCGACCATCTCCAAGGTCGTCGATCTGGGGTTCCTGCGCCGGCTCAAGCCCGCCCCCGGTGGCCAGGACAGGGGCCACTTCGAGGTGCGCCGGATCCTCAAGGCCTTCGTCGATGCCCAGTGGCTGGCCGATCTCGATGCGCGCCTGGAGGGGTACCGCACGGCGCTCTCGGGCGGATCGCTGGCCAAGGGGACCGATCGTGATTGAGATGCCGAGCCTCGCGCTGGACTTCGTCGGCGACGACAGCCGGGTCGGCTTTCGCTTGGCCACGCTGGAGGTGCTCAACTGGGGCACCTTCGACAAGCGGGTCTGGCGCCTCCAGCTCGATGGGCACAACGGCCTACTGACCGGCGACATCGGCTCGGGCAAGTCCACGTTGGTCGACGCCCTCACGACCCTGCTGGTGCCGGCGCAACGCGTCGCCTACAACAAGGCCGCCGGCGCGGAGGCGCGCGAGCGCAGCCTGCGTTCCTACGTCCTCGGCCACTACAAGAGCGAGCGCAACGAGGTGACGGGCAGCGCCCGTCCGGTGGCGCTGCGCGACGCCTCCTGCTACTCGGTGATCCTGGGCGTCTTTCGCAACGAGGGCTACGACCAGGCGGTGACGCTCGCCCAGGTTTTCTGGCTGAAGGACCCGCAGGGCCAGCCGGCGCGTCTGTTCGTGGCGGCCGAGCGGGCCATGGCCATCGCCGAGGACTTCAGCGGCTTCGGCCCGGACATCGGCGCCCTGCGCAAGCGCCTGCGCGCCCCGGGCTGCGACCTGTTCGACAGCTTCCCGCCCTACGGGGCCTGGTTTCGGCGGCGCTTCGGCATCGAGCACGAGCAGGCGCTGGAGCTCTTCCACCAGACGGTCTCGATGAAGTCGGTCGGCAACCTCACCGACTTCGTGCGCAGCCACATGCTGGAGCCCTTCGATGTGGGTGGCCGTATCCGGGCGCTGATCCACCACTTCGACGACCTGGACCGCGCCCACCAGGCCGTGCTCAAGGCGAAGCGGCAGATCGAGCTGCTCGCGCCGTTCGTCGCCGATGGCCAGCGCCACGCCGCGCTCACGGCCGAGATCCAGGCGTTTCGCGACGGGCGCGACGCGCTGCGGCCCTATTTCGCCCGGCTCAAGGGTGAACTGCTGGAGCGGCGCCTCGCCCTGCTCGGGCAGGAGGCCGAGCGGCTCGATGCCCTGATCGAGCGGCTCGGGGCGCAGCGCGACGGCGAGCGCGGCGCGGTGACCGATCTGGAGCGCGCGTTGCGCGACAACGGCGGCGACCGGCTCGAGCGGCTCGCCGACGAGATCCGGCGCCAGGAGCAGGAGAAGGCGCAACGCCGGCAGCGGGCCGAGCGCTACGGGGACCTGCTGGCCCGCATCGACGAGACGCCGCCGGGCGACGAGGTGGCCTTTCTCGCCCAACGGCACGCGATTGGCGCACACGCCGAGTCGCTGCGCGAGCGCATCGCCGACCTCACCAACCGCGAACGTGAAGAAGACTTCGCCTTCCGCAAGGGACGGGAAGCGCGCGACGCCTTGGCTGAGGAGATCGACAGCCTCAGGCGCCGCAAGAGCAACATCGACACCGCCCAGATCCGCATCCGCGAGGCTCTCTGCGGGGCCCTCTCGATCGCCGAGGACGAGCTGCCGTTCGCCGGCGAACTGATCCAGGTACGCGAGGACGAGCGCGATTGGGAAGGCGCTGCCGAGCGTCTGCTGCGCGGCTTCGGCCTGTCGCTGCTGGTGCCCGATGCGCACTACCGGGCGGTCGCCGAGTGGGTGGACCGCGAGCACCTGAGGGGGCGTCTCGTCTACTTCCAGGTGCGACCGAAGAGGCGCCCCCAGGGCGCCGGCCCGCATCCGCAGTCGCTGGTGCGCAAGCTCGAGATCAAGCCGGATTCCCCGCTCTACGAGTGGCTCGATCAGGAACTGCGCAGCCGCTTCGACGTCGCCTGCTGCGACAGCGCCGAGCAGTTCCGCCGCGAGGCGCGCGCGATCACGCGCGCCGGGCAGATCAAGGACCCGAGCGGCCGCCACGAGAAGGACGACCGCAACCGGATCGACGACCGCAGCCGCTACGTGCTCGGCTGGAGCAACGCCGACAAGCTCCGCGCGCTGCTCGACCGGCTCGCGTCCTTGGAGGCCGATCTGGCCGCGACGGGACGGCGCATGTCCGAGATCCAGCAGGCGCGTCAGCAGCTCCAGCATCGGCTCGAGGCCCTGGCCAGGCTCGAGGAGTTCACCCGTTACGCAGAGATCGACTGGCAGAGCCTCGCGCGCGAGATCGCGGCGCTCGCCGAGGAACGGGCGCGCCTGGAGGCCGCGTCCGACACCTTGCACGAGCTGGGTCGGCAGTTGCAGGCGGCGCGCGAGCGGCTGAGCGAGACCGAGGCCAAGCACACCGACGCGCTCGGCCGACGCGGGGAGGTCAAGAGCAAGATCGAAGTGGCTCAAGAGCAGCGGGAGCAGGCACGCGCCCTCAGTGAGCCGGTGCCGCTCGACGAGGCGCAGACGGCCCGCCTCGAGGGCTGGCGCCACGAGGCGCTCGGCGAGCATCAGCTGTCGGTCGAATCCTGCGATAACCGAGAACAGGAGGTGCGCAAGTGGCTCCAGGATCGCATCGACGCCGAGGACCAAAGGCTCAAGCGGCTCAATGAGCGCCTCATCCGGGCGATGGCGGCCTTCAAGGACGAGTTCAAGGCCGAGACCGTCGAGATGGACGTGAGCCTGGCGGCCCTCGGCGAGTACGAGCGGCTGCTCGACGGCCTGCAGCGCGACGACCTGCCGCGCTTCGAGGCCCGCTTCAAGGAGCTGCTCAACGTCAACACCATCAACGAGATCGCCAATTTCAACGCCCAGCTCGCCCGCGAGCGCGAGACGATCAAGGAGCGCGTCGAGCGCATCAACCAGTCCCTGCAGGCGATCGACTACGACCCGGGGCGCTTCATCAAGCTGGTCGCCCAGCCGAGCCCGGACGCCGAGATCCGCGACTTCCAGCAGGACCTGCGCGCCTGCACCGAGGGCGCGGTGACCGGCTCGGGAGACGAGCAGTATTCGGAGACCAAGTTCCTCCAGGTCAAGGCCATCATCGACCGCTTCCGGGGCCGCGACGGGCAGACGGAGGCCGATCGGCGCTGGACGGCCAAGGTCACCGACGTGCGCAACTGGTTCCTCTTCTCGGCGAGCGAGCGTTGGCGGGCCGACGACGCCGAGTACGAGCACTATTCGGATTCCGGCGGCAAGTCCGGTGGCCAGAAGGAAAAGCTCGCCTACACGGTGCTGGCCGCGAGCCTCGCCTATCAGTTCGGGCTCGAATGGGGGGCGGTGCGCTCCCGCTCGTTCCGCTTCGTCGTCATCGACGAGGCCTTCGGGCGCGGCTCGGACGAGTCCGCCCAATACGGCCTGCGCCTGTTCCAGCAGCTCAACCTGCAGCTGCTGATCGTCACGCCGCTGCAGAAGATCCACATCATCGAGCCCTTCGTCGCGAGCGTCGGCTTCGTGCATAACGAGGGCGGGCAGGACTCGAAGCTGCGCTGCCTCACCATCGAGGAGTATCGGGCGCAGAAGGCCGGCGGCGAGGCGGCTCGATGACCTGGACCAGGCCCGCCGATCTGCGCGCCCAGGTCCAGCGCCTGTGGGAGCGCGGCGAGCTGCTGCGCGCGAGCGTCACGGAGACGACCGCCTGGCCGCTGCGCCTGACGCTGAAGGCGCCGGCCGCGGCCGATCTGGCCGAACGCTTCGAGGCGGTCCGCGACTGGGTGCAGGCCCTGGCCGCGACACCCCAGGTGCGGATCGAGTGGCGCGAGCGCGCCCATCGGGTGCAAGGCCGGCAGCGACTGCCGGCCGCCGTCTGGGTCGATTCGCTGGAGGCGGCCTTGGCCTTCATCGGCAAGACGCGGCAGGTCGAGGGCTACCGGCGCCTCTGGCGATGGACGGGCACCGCGCAGCCGGCGCTCCTGCCCTGGCTGATCCGGCGGCCGCTCCAGGCCCTGGAGCTGGCCGACCGCTGGGAGCGGCTGCTCGCCGTTGTCGCCTGGCTCCAGGCCCACCCACGCCCGGGTCTGTACCTGCGCCAGGTCGACCTGCCCGGCGTCGACAGCAAGTTCATCGAGGGTCATCGCGGGGTCCTCACCGAGTGGTTGGATCTGGCCTTGCCACCCGAGGCGATCGACGCCGCCGCGACCGGGGTCGCACAGTTCACGCGCCGCTACGGCTTCCTGGACAAGCCGATCCGGATCCGCTTCCGGCCGCTCGATCCAGCACTACCCAGCCTGCCTGGCTGCCGAGAGTTGGCCGACATCACGCTCGACGCGACGAACTTCGCCACGCTCGCGCTACCCGTCGAGCGGGTGTTCATCACCGAGAATGAGACCAACTTCCTGGCGTTCCCGCCGGTGACACGCGCGATCGTCCTGTTCGGTGCCGGCTATGGCTGGGAGTCGCTGGCGCGGGCCGCTTGGCTGCATCGCTGCGATCTCCACTATTGGGGCGACATCGATACCCACGGCTTCGCGATCCTCGATCAACTGCGCGGCCATTTTCCCCACGCCGCCTCGCTTTTGATGGACCGCGAGACCCTGCTGGCCCATCGCCCGCTCTGGGGCGTGGAGCCGCAGCCTGGGCGCCACGACCTGAGGCGTCTCACGCCGGCGGAAGCCGCACTCTACGACGACCTGCGCTTCGATCGGATTCGACCCGGGGTGCGGCTCGAGCAAGAACGTCTCGGGTTCGGCTGGTTCAGGGAGCGACTCGATCAGTGCGACGGGTCCAAGCAGCCAAGACACACTCGGTGACAGGCCACAAGGCGCGGTAGCGGACCATTCTCCGGGCGTCGAGCTTGCCGCGCCAGGTCAGCGTGCATGGTCAGCCGATGGCCCATTCGTGCCGTGACTGGCTGCTCAGCGCGCGAGCGAGAGTAGGGCATCGAGGTCCAGATTGGCCTCGCAGTGGTCGGCGAGGTCGTCGAGGGCGCGCTCGATGCGCGCCTCGAAATCGAGCGACGAGGCTTGGGCGCCGACGTGCTCGAGCCAGTGAGCGCGGAAGCCGTCGGCCCCGAACAGGCCGTGGATATAGGCGCCGGTGACGCGGCCATCGGCGGAGACCGCGCCCTCGGGTCGGGTGGGGCCGCCGCGGCCGTCGTCGAGTTCGAACCAGGGCCGCTCGAGGCCGGGGCCCCAGGTGCGACCCATGTGCATCTCGTAGCCGGTGAGGTGGCACCCGCTGCGCCGGTCGAGGACGTCGATCTCGACGAGCCGCTTGTCGCCGCCGATCTCGGTCTCGACATCGAGCAGCCCGAGTCCGCGGGTTTCGCCGGGCGCCCCTTCGATGCCGAGCGGGTCGCGGACCACGTGGCCGAGCATCTGGAAGCCGGCGCACAGGCCGATCACGCGCCCGCCCTGGCGGACATGGGCGAGGATGTCGAGATCCCAGCCTTCGCGGCGCAGGACCTCGAGGTCAGCGCGTGTGACCTTGGAGCCGGGCAGGATCACGACATCGGAGTCGCGCGGGAGCGGATGGCCGGGACGGACCCAGCGCAGGCTGACGCCCGGTTCCGCCGCGAGCGGATCGAGGTCGTCGAAATTGGCGACCCGCGACAACTGCGGGACCGCGATTCGAAGACCTTGCCCATCGCCGTGCGCGGGGCGCTCGAGGGCCAGCGAATCCTCGGCCGGCAGCCGCTCGGCGCCGTCGAACCAGCGCAGGACGCCGAGCCAGGGCCAGCCGGTGCGCTCGGTCATCAGGGTGCACGCGGGTTCGAACAGCGACAGATCACCGCGGAACTTGTTGATGATGTAGCCGACGACGCGCGCGCGCTCGTCCGCTTCGTACAGCGCATGGGTGCCGACGATCGCCGCGAGGGCGCCGCCGCGATCGATGTCGCCGAGCAAGACGACCGGAAGATCGGCGGCCTTGGCCAGACGCATGTTCGTGATGTCGGACGCGCGCAGGTAGACCTCGGCGCCACTGCCGGCTCCCTCGACCAGCACCAGGTCGGCCTCGCTAGCGACGCGATGGAAGCTGTCGAGGATCGCTGGCATCAGCCGTGGTTTCATCTTGTGGTACTCGCGCGCGCGGCAATTGCCGAGCACCCGCCCGCGCAGCACGACCTGCGACCCGATCAGGGTCTGCGGTTTCAGCAGGACCGGGTTCATGTGGATCGACGGCGGAACCCGGCAGGCCCGAGCCTGCAGCGCTTGGGCGCGACCGATCTCGCCGCGCGCCGGCGAGCCGTCGGCCGGCGGCGGTTGATCGGGGTCGGCGTCGGCGGCCAGTGCGGCATTGTTGCTCATGTTCTGCGCCTTGAAGGGGCGCACCACGAGGCCGCGTCGCGTGTAGGCCCGGCACAGGCCGGCGACGAGCAGGCTCTTGCCGACATCGGAGGCCGTACCCTGGATCATCAGCGCCCGGGCGCGGCGTGGACCTCGGTCGCCGAACGGCGGCAGGTCCATATCGGGGTCGAGGGTCGTCGGATCACTCATGGGTTCGGTCTCACGGGCATCGAGAAATCGAGAAAGGGTCGTCGGGGTCCAACCATTGGGTCCTCGCCACAGAAAACCACGCACAGCGCGCGTCGCCTTCCATGGCGAGGGGGCCGGAACGCCGATGACGCGCGAGGCCGGCCTGGGGCGGTGCCGATCGCAACGGAGATGCCGGGTCAATTCAGCAAGTGTTCGACCACTTGGCTGACCTGCCCGATTCGGCGCGCCGGATCCGATAGGTCCACGACGAAGCGCAACCGGTCGCCGCCGTCGAGCTTGAAGTCCTTCGGGCGCGTCTGAAGCAAGCGAACCAGCCGCGCCGGATCGATGCGCGTCTCGGCCGCGAACAGGATGCGGCCACCCTGCGGGCCGGCCTCGATCTTGCGGATCCCGAGCGGCTGTACGTGCAGTTTGAGCTCGGTGATGCCGATCAGATTCTTCGCCGGCTCCGGCAGCAGGCCGAAGCGGTCGATCATCTCGACCTGAAGCTCGCGCAGGCCCTCGGGGTCCGTGGCGCTGGCGATCCGCTTGTAGAGGACCAGGCGCTCGTGGGTGTCGGGCAGGTAATCGGCGGGGAGCAACGCCGGGATCCCGAGATCGATCTCGGCGCCGTGATCGAGCGGCCGGTCGAGCTCGGGCGTGCGTCCGGCCTTGAGGGCCTGCACCGCCCGTTCGAGCAGATCCATGTACAGCGAGAAACCGACCTCGTGGATCTGGCCCGACTGCTCGTCGCCGAGCAGCTCGCCGGCGCCGCGGATCTCCAGATCGTGGGTCGCGAGCGTGAAGCCGGCACCGAGGTCTTCGAGCGATTCGATCGCCTCGAGGCGCTTCTTGGCCTCGTCGGTCATCGCTTGCGGTGGCGGTGTGATCAGGTAGGCGTAGGCCCGATGGTGCGAGCGCCCGACCCGACCGCGCAGTTGATGAAGCTGTGCGAGCCCGAGCCGATCGGCGCGGTGGATGACGATCGTGTTCGCCGTCGGCACGTCGATGCCGCTTTCGATGATGGTCGTGCACAGGAGCAGGTTGAAGCGCTGGTGGTAGAAGTCGCGCATGACCCGCTCCAGGTCGCGCTCGCGCATCTGGCCGTGGGCGATCTCGACGCGCGCCTCCGGCACCAGGCTCGCGAGCTTCTCGGCTTGGTGCTGAATGGTCTCGACCTCGTTGTGCAGGAAATAGACCTGGCCGCCGCGTTTGAGCTCGCGCAGGCAGGCCTCGCGAACCAGCCCATCGTCCCAGGGCGAGACGAAGGTCTTGATCGGGTGGCGTGCGACCGGCGGTGTGGCGATGATCGACAGATCCCGCATCCCGGACATCGCCATGTTCAGCGTCCGCGGGATCGGTGTCGCGGTCAGCGTCAGCACGTCGACCTCGGTGCGCAGGGCTTTCAGGGCCTCCTTGTGGCGGACGCCGAAACGGTGCTCCTCGTCGATGATCGCAAGCCCGAGGTTCTTGAAGCGTATCGAGCCCTGCAGCAGCTTGTGGGTGCCGATCACGATGTCGAGCGTGCCGTCGGCCAACCCTTCGAGGATCCGTTTCTGTTCCTTCGCGGTCCGGAAGCGCGACAGGCTTTCGATCTTGATCGGCCAGTCGGCGAAACGGTCGGAAAAGTTCTCGAAGTGTTGCTGCGCGAGCAGCGTGGTCGGCACCAGTACCGCGACCTGGCGGCCGCCGAGCGCGGCGACGAAGGCGGCGCGCATCGCCACCTCGGTCTTACCGAAGCCGACGTCGCCGCAGACGACGCGGTCCATCGGCTTGGCATCCGCCATGTCGGCGAGTACCGCCGCGATCGCGCGGGCCTGGTCGGGCGTCTCCTCGAACGGAAAGGCCGCCGCGAAGGCGGCATACTCGGCTTCGCTTTGGACGAAGGCGATGCCCGAGCGGGCGGCGCGCCGCGCATAGATGTCGAGCAGTTCGGCGGCGACGTCATGCGCCTTCTGTGCGGCGCGGCGCTTGATCTTGTCCCACTGGTCGCCGCCGAGACGGTGCAGCGGGGCTTCTTCCGGGGAGGCCCCGGTGTAGCGCGAGATCAGGTGCAGCGACGCGACCGGCACATAGAGCTTGTCGCCGCGCGCGTATTCGAGCGCGACGAACTCGGTGGTCAGACCACCGACGGTCAGTGTCTCCAAGCCCAGGTAGCGACCGATGCCGTGGTCCTCGTGGACCACCGGTGCGCCGACCGTCAGTTCGGTCAGGTTGCGGACGATCGCGTCGCCGTCGCGCTCGCGGGCGCGACGGCGACGCTCCTGGCGGACCCGTTCGCCGTAGAGCTGCGTCTCGGTGACGACGGCGATGTCCGGGTCATCGAGCCACAGGCCTTGTTCGAGCGGCGCGACCGTCAGGCCGAGCGCCTCCTCGCCGGTGACGAACTCGCGCCAGCCGGCGACCGGGCGCGGCTGGATGTCGAAACCGCGCAGATGCTCGGCGAGCATCTCACGGCGACCGGTGCTCTCGGCGATGAAGAGCACGCGCCGGTCCGGCGCCGTGACGAAGTCGCGCAGCGCCTGGGCCGGGTGCGCTGCGCGCGCTTGGATCGCGAGCGGCGGCAGTCGACGGGTCGCGAACCGGTGGCAGGCGCCGTAGCCCTTGCGGCGCTGCGCGATCTCGGTCGTCTGGTAGCGGATCCCGGCAAGCCGATTCAAGCGCGCGGCCAGTTCGTCGGCGGCCAGGTAGATCCGCGCCGGCGGCAACGGCGGACGCTCGATATCGTGCCGCCGCTGCTCGTAACGTTCGGCGACCTCGGCGACGAAGGCCGCCGCGACCTCGCGGACGCCATCGGCCTCGATCGCGATCAGATCCTCGGGCAGATAGTCGAACAGGCTCGCGGTGTCGTCGAAGAACAGCGGCAGATAGTATTCGAGCCCGCCGGGGATCCGCGCCTCGGAGACCTCGCGGTAGATCAGGCTCTGGTTCGGGTCGGCATCGATCGCCGCACGGTAGCGTTGGCGAAAGGCGCTGATGGCTTCGTCGGTCAGCGGGAACTCGCGCGCCGGCAGCAGCCGGATCGCGGGCACCTTGGCCAGCGAGCGCTGCGTATCGGGATCGAAGGTGCGCAGGCTCTCGACCTCGTCGTCGAACAGGTCGATGCGATAGGGCGTGTCGCTGCCCATCGGAAAGACATCGAACAGCGAGCCGCGGATCGCGAACTCGCCGTGCGCGATCACCTGCGACACGCACTGGTAACCGGCCTGTTCCAGCCGTCGGCGGGTCACCTCGAGATTCAGCCGATCACCGACCTCGAGGAGCAGCGTGTGGCCGTCCAGGTAGCTGCGCGGCGGCAGACGCTGCAACAGCGTCGCGACCGGCACGACCAGCGCGCCGCGGGTCAGGGCCGGCAGCCTGTGCAGGGTCGCGAGCCGCTCGGAGACCAGCTCCGGTAGCGGCGAAAAGACATCGTAGGGCAGGGTCTCCCAATCGGGGAACGCGAGCACCGGGCAGCTCGGATCCTGATCGAGGAAGAAGCCGATCTCGGCCCGCAGCCGGGCCGCCGACTGCACGTCCTCGACCACGACCAACAGCATCCGGTCGGCCTCGCGCGCGGCGTTGGCGAGGGCTAACGCGGGGCTGGACCCATAGAGCGCCCCCCATTGGATTCGCGCCCCGGTCTGTCCGGGTATCGGTGGCGTCAGCGCGGAACAGCAGGGAACTTCCTCGACGAACGGAGTATCGGACGACATCTTCAGAATTGACGGCAGGGGATTGGGGGTTGGATGCAGGCTAGATCGAACGAACATGGCCATTATAGCGATCGGCGATCGTCGTGGCGGGTATCGCGCGCGGAACCTCCGCTGGTGCACATGTCGATGAAAGCCGCTGCGAGAGGTTGATCGCTTCGCTTCCACCAGGTACCGGTTATTCGAGCACCATGCCGGCGAAGTCGAAATCCAGTGTCGGCCCGGGTGGCTGGACGAAATTGCCTTGTATCAGGTCGGCCCCGGCCTGCCAGACCCGGCTGATCGCGACCGGATCCTCGATGCTGGCGATGATCACCTTCGCGCCGATGTCATGGATCCGATGGATCAGCGCCGACAGTTCGTCGGATGCCAGCTCCAATGCGGGGGCGGCGCGCAGCCGGACCAAGGCTGGACGCAGACGCGTGGCCAAGTTCAGGGCCTCGGCCGACAGGGCCAGATGGTCGATGCAGATCGGGATACCAAGCCGTCGCAGCTGCTCGCCGCGGTCCACGGCGGTGGCGGGGTCAGTCATCAGATCGAAGAAGGATAGCCGCAGGATGGGTCGGTGCCTGATCAGGTCCCGGGCGAGGACCTGGTCACGAAGGGCTTGTATCCAGTTCGCGTCTTGCAGCACGGACCGGCCCTGCTGGATCAGCAGACGCAAGGCCGGGCGCTGATTCAGGCCCCGTTGCTGTGCGGTCAGCGCCTGCTCCAATACCCACCGATCGATCGCCGGCATCAGCCCGGCCTCGTCGGCGGCCGGCAGGAAGTCGAACGCCGGGATCAGCTCTCCGCTCGTCGTGCGCAGGCGCACCGACACGTCGAAGGGTTCGCCGCGCATCGGGCGCAGCGTCGCGATCGGTTGGAAAAAGAGTTCCAGACCCGTGCCGTCGTGCAGGGCCTGTTCGATCAGCGCGGTGATGGGTGCCGAGTGGGCCGGGCAGCGACCCCTGGCCGTGGCCGGAGTCTGGATGACCAAACTTGCGCCAGCCTGGCGGCGAGCCTCGGCGAGGGCGCTCCTCGCCCGTGACAACATCGTCAGGGCGTCATCGGCTGGGACCTCGAATGTCGCCAGACCAATACTGGCCTGGTATCGATCGGCCCTGCCGTCGCGGTTCAGCGCTTCGCTGGCAGCCTCCCGCAGCCGTTCGCCGAGTCGGCGCAGGCGGCGTGGATCGGGCCGGCGTGCCAGCACGCCGAAACAGGCGTCCGGCAGGCGGGCCAGCGAATCCGTTGGCTCGAGGCAGGCGGCGAGGCCGGCGGCGATCCGGGTCGTGTGGGGCAGGGTTCGACCGTCAGGTTCGGTTGCCGCCTTCTCGGCCGCCGGCTCCGAGTCGATCAGGAAGAGGCCATGGGTCGGATCGCCAACTGGGCTCGCCGCGATGATCCGGTCGATGCGTCTGGCAAAGGTGCCTGGATCGATCCATGCGATGTCGCGGGCGGCGGCAAGGGTTCGCGCGGCCCGGTCACGGGACCGCGCGAGGCCGTCGCGAACCGCCGCGATCAGACGCTGCGGGGTGATGGGTTTGGCCAGGAAGTCGTCGCCTCCGACACGTAGCGTGTCCATCTGAATCGCGGGATCGATCTCGCCGGACAGGAACAGGATCGGCGTTGCGACCAGCTCGTCATGATCGCGGATGATGCGGGTCAATTCGGTGCCGCTCGCACCTGGCATGTGTAGGTCCATCAGGATCAGGTCGGGCCGAAAGGTCTCGATGACCTCGAGAACCCGAAACGGATCGGATAAGGCGCGGACCTCCATCCCGGCACCCTCCAACACGCGCGTTGCAAAGAGCGCCGCGACCGGCTGATCGTCGACTACGAGGATCCGCGGCCGCACGGCCTGGTCGGACATCAGCTCGGAGATACGGGCGGTCAAGGGCTCGTAGCGTGCGGTTCCGGTGCCGGTCATCGGCCACAGGCCGTCGGCACCGGCGCGCAGCGCACCGAGTTGCTCAGCGATCGCGGTCGCCCCGGTCAGGCAGAAGACCCGTGCCCCCTCCCCGAAACGCGCGCGAAGACCGGTCACCGTCTCGGTCAGATCCGGCTCATCCTCGAGGGCCGACAGGTCGATCAGCAGGATCGGATCACAGCGGGATGGGGTTGCCGGCAGCGGTTCGTTGGGACCCGCGATGGCCGCAATCGTACAGGCTTCAAGGTCGAGGTGTGCTCGCAGATAGGTCGGCACTTCGTCGCATGCGCCGACATAGACCAGCAGAGGTCGCTGGGCGTCGTGCAATGTCGTCATCGTTTATCCCCTCCTTGGGGTTGTTGCGTATCGGCCCTGGCGATTCGACAAGCGTCCGGTCGCACGCGGCAATGCCAGTCGACCGTTCTGTCAGCTGACCACGCGCCCCTCCGGGTGCGGGGCGGCCGAGTCTTGACACTCGCCATGATGGAGAGCATCCGGGCTCAACGACGAGACGTCGAAGGTCTCGATTCGTCCTTGTCGGTTGTACGTCGTCGCGATGCGCGCGCTCGCGCGTCCGGTGCCCGTTGATTCGCCGTGGTTTCTCGCACGAGTGATACCTTTAAGGGTGCCAGCGCCTCACTCTTGGTTACGACTATAGGGAATCGAATGAACGCACAGCCTCACTCTGCCGATCTCACCTTGACCACGCGCCAATTCAGTGAACTGAGGATCCATCTGGATCGCAAGCACGACGTCGCCTGGTGCTACATGCAGCCGACGGCGAGACCCTGCTTCACTTTAACCTTGCTTGGCGACCTGAACAACTGGTGCCGTCACGTGGCTCAGCAAGCCGAATCCATCGGGATCCGCTATCACGTCATTGCATCGACCGTCCCGCGGATCTTCAATCTCGGTGGGGATCTCGATCTGTTCCGGTCTCATGTCGAACGCGGCGATCGAGCCGGCTTGCGCGACTACGGCCTGGCTTGCATCGCGGCCCTGCATGCGAACATCCGCCATTTCGACCAGGAGGTGACGACCATCTCGCTGGTCCAGGGCGAGGCGCTCGGCGGCGGCTTCGAGACGGCGCTGTCGAGCGATGTGCTGATCGCCGAGCGCAGCGCCCGATTCGGTTTCCCGGAGATCCTATTCAATCTCTTTCCGGGGATGGGTGCCTACAGTCTCTTGTCGCGCAAACTCGATCCCAAACGCGCCGAGCGGATGATCCTGAGCGGGCGGATCTATACGGCCGAGGAACTCCACGAGATGGGCCTGGTGGATATCCTGGTACCCGACGGCGACGGCGAGCTGGCCGTTTACGATCAGATCAAGCGGGAGAACCGAGCACGGAATGGATTCCGCGCGGTGCGCCAGGTCCGTGATCGGGTCGATCCGATCACCTACCGGGAGCTCGTGGACATCGTCGAGACCTGGGTCGATACGGCGCTCAAGCTCGATACGCGGGATCTGCGTATGATGGAGCGGTTGGTGGCCCGTCAGCGCCAGCACCCGCTCAAAGCGGCCGCGTAGCGGTGCGTTGCTCGAAAGAAGGGGTCTCGAGCAGCTTTGAATGACAGTGGAGAAGGGGACACGCCGCCGCCATGTTTTGTCCAGGGTCACTTCCAGCGCTGGTACCGATTGGGCCAACAAGGCACGACGGCGAACCCCCTGACCCACGATCCGATCATCGAACTGCCCGAGCCCGCGTCTGCGCCGACCGGCAACGGGGTCCGGATGCCCCGTACCGGTCGGCGCGCCGGTCGATTTGTGCGCTGCAGGGGCCGCCGGCGGTCGGAGCTGTTGATCCCAAGGCAGGCACTGAAGGGTCCGCCGCGGCACGCGGCGCAGGCCCGCACCAAGAGCACGCGGTCGTTGCCAAGGCTCGGCGTCTGGTGGGTTGATGACCCGTGCTAAGGCGATTTCTGTCACCAAACAGACCGCCTGACTTGTCTTCTCGCCCGCCTTCTTTGTCGCGGCAACGCGCGCATAGAACGACTATGCGCACGCTGCCGCTTCGCGAAGGCGGACAAGAATCCTGCGCCATTCGGTATGTTTGTTTCCGGCAATCGCCTAAACTGATCGAATGTTCGCCGAAGGGTCAAAATGCCATGGTCGAAAATGTCGACAGCCTGATCCTCGAGCACCTGCGTGCCATTCCGGCCGATGTCGCGACGGTCAGAGAGGACGTTCGAGAAATCAAGCAGCGGTTGACCAGCCTGGAAACGGGTGTCGCGGGACTTCGCCGCGATCACGCGGGCCTTTATCGAGACATGGCCGATTAGCCTGCGAGAGACGACCGGCTCGCCGAGCGCGTCGAGCGCATCGAGCGGCGCTTGGAGTTTCGTTACGACACCTGATCCGGACTCTGGGTAGTCCATGACACCGCAGGCGCCGATCGAGGTCTTGCGCCGCGTCTTCGGTTACCCGAGCTTCCGCGGTGCCCAGCAAGAGATCGTCGAGCATGTGACAGCCGGCGGCGATGCGCTGGTCCTGATGCCGACCGGTGGTGGCAAGTCGCTCTGCTATCAGATCCCCGCCCTGCTGAGGCCCGGTACCGCGATCGTCGTCTCGCCGTTGATCGCGCTGATGCAGGATCAGGTCGATGCGTTGCGCCAGCTCGGCGTGCGCGCGAGCTTCCTCAATTCCTCCCTGCCGCCCGATGAGCAGGGCCGCGTCGAGCGGGCGCTGCTCGCCGGCGAGCTGGATCTGCTCTATGTCGCGCCGGAACGCCTTCTGACCGAGCGCTTCCTCGGTCTGATCGAGCGCCTGCGCATCGCGCTGTTCGCGATCGACGAGGCGCATTGCGTCTCCCAATGGGGCCATGATTTCCGGCCCGAATACATCCAGCTCAACCGGCTGCACGAGCGTTGGCCGGCGGTGCCGCGCATTGCCCTGACGGCGACCGCCGATGCCCCGACGCGCCGCGAGATCGTCGCGCGGCTCGGGCTCGCGGGGGCGGCGCAATTCGTCTCGAGCTTCGACCGGCCGAACATTCGCTACCGCATCCTCGAAAAGCGCGAGCCGCGCCGGCAGCTCCTTGACTTTCTGCGTCGCGAGCATCCGAGCGACGCGGGCATCATCTATTGCCTGTCGCGGCGCAAGGTCGAGGAGACCGCGGCCTTCCTGAAGGACCAGGGCTTCGCGGTGCGCCCCTATCACGCCGGCCTGTCGGGGGAGCAGCGCCGTGCCCATCAGGCCGAATTCCTGCGCGGCGAGGGCCTGATCATCTGCGCGACCATCGCCTTCGGCATGGGCATCGACAAGCCGGATGTGCGCTTCGTCGCGCATATGGATCTGCCGAAGAGCATCGAGGCCTACTATCAGGAAACCGGCCGCGCCGGTCGGGATGGATTGCCGGCCGATGCCTGGCTCGCTTACGGCTTATCCGATGTCGTCGCGCTACGTCGGTTCATCGAAGGTTCGGCGGCCGAAGAGCGCTTCAAACGCGTCGAGCTGCACAAGCTCAATGCCCTGATCGGCCTGTGCGAGGCCACCGAGTGCCGCCGCCAGGTGCTGCTGCGGTACTTCGGCGAGACGCTCGAACAGCCCTGCGGCAACTGCGATACCTGCCTCTCGCCAGTCGCGACCTGGGACGGCACGACGGCCGCGCAGAAGGCGATGTCCTGCATCTACCGCACTGGCCAGCGCTTCGGGGCGGGCTATCTGACCGATGTGCTGCTCGGCAAGGACAGCGAGCGGGTGCGCCGCTTCGGTCACGATCGGATCAGTACCTTCGGCATCGGCAAGGATCTGAGCGCGGATCAGTGGCGGTCGGTCTACCGGCAGTTGGTGGCGCTCGGACTCATCGAGGTCGAGATCGACGGGCACGGGGGCTTGCGTCTGACCCCGGCCAGCCGGCCGGTA
>NZ_JBDKXB010000033.1:0-31956 GCF_041197575.1 Thioalkalicoccus limnaeus
CTCGCGCACCTCGGCGGCGGCGCGTGTGCGCTCCTGACCGGCCTTCCGTCCGAGCTGCATGGCGAGCGCCGGCAGCAGGGTTCCGGCGACCAGCAGCGGAACCAGGATCCAGATGACCGTGGGCGGGGCTAGCCAACCGAGGAATACAGCACCCGCGAGCAAGACCAGGAACCCGGTCAGCGTCGGCGTGATGACGCGCAGGAACAGGCCGTCGAGCGTGTCGATGTCGCCGACCAGGCGCTGGAGCAGATCGGCCGAGCGATAGCGGGCCAGGGTCCCCGGATCGAGCGGCGTCAGGCGCTCGAACAGCCAGGTGCGCAGATCGGCCAGGTGCCTGAGCACCGCCTCGTGATTGACCAGGCGCTCGCCGTAGCGGGCCAGGGTCCGGGTCACGGCGAAGGCGCGGATGCCCCCGGCCGGCCCGAACACATCGAGTCCGATGATCAGGCCGAGCCCGGCGAGGGCCGAAGCGGTGATGAACCAGCCGGATAGCGCAAGCAGCCCGATCGCCGAGCCGAGCGCGAGGATCGCAAGCCCAAGCCCGGCGGCGAACCAGGGCAGCCGCGGGACCGCAAGGCGAACGAAACGCCAGAGGTCGCTCATCGCGTGGACCTTCGATCCGCGACGACGCGCCCGTCGCGGACCTCGACGACCCGGTCGGCCCAGGCGCGCAGCGGCGGGTGGTGACTGGCAATCAAGATGGTCGCGCCGGTGGGTGCGGCCTGCATCAGGGCCGCGATGACCTCGGCCTCGGTCTCGGCATCGAGGCCGGCCGTCGGTTCATCGAGCAGCCACAGTGGTGCCTGTTTGAGCGCGGCACGGGCGAGCGCCACCCGCTGGGCCTCGCCTCCGGACAGCCCGAAGCCGCGTTCGCCGATCGGCGTGTCGAGCCCATGCGGCAGGCTTGTCGCGAAGCCCATGACGCCGGCCGCCTTGGCCGCTGCCGCGACGGCCTCCGGCGGGGCCGCGAGTGCGGCGAGGCGGATGTTGTCGGCGAGCGTCGCCGGGAACAGATACGGGCGTTGACCGACCCAGGCGACCTGGCGTGCCGGGTCGGGGGCGGTGCCGTCGATCGAAACAGCGCCTCGGTCCGGCTCCACGAAGCCCGCGAGCAGGTGCAGGATCGTCGACTTGCCGGCACCGCTCGGACCGACGAGGACCAGGCGCTCGCCCGGCTCGATGACGAGGCTCAAGTCGTCCAGTGCGATGCGTGTGCCTCCGTCGAAACGGACGCCGACATGATCGAACCGGACCCGGACCCCCGGTCCAGCCGGACGCGACGGCCGCGATGGGTTGAGCGGTGGCGCTGGCCGGTGCAGCCACGGCAGCAGGACTTGCGCCGCGCCGAGCGCCCCGGCCCGGTCATGATAATGCTGTGCCAGTTGCCGTATCGGCTGAAAGAAATCGGGGGCCATCAGCAGGATGAACAGACCCGAGAAGAGGGTCAGGTCGGTGGCCGGGCGCCAGGTCAGAAAGCCGAGCAGGCCGAAGCCGATATAGATCGCGAGCAGCGCGATCGCAACGGCGCTGAAGAATTCGAGTACGGCCGCGGACAGGAAGGCGACCCGCAGGACCTTCATGGTCCCGACGCGGTAACCGTCGGCCGCGCGTCGCACCTCGGCGACGACCCGATGTTCGGCATTGTGGAGCCGTAGCGTCGTCAAGCCCTGGAGCCGATCGAGGAAATGACCGCCCAGGCGCGCGAGCGTGGCCTGCTGGGCCTGGCTGATCTGCTCGGCGCCGAACCCGATCAGCATCATGAAGAGCGGAATCAGCGGGGCCGCGAACAATAGGATCAGAGCCGCCAGCCAGTCTTGGGTCAGGGTCGCGAGCAGGATACCCACCGGCACCAGCACGGCGATCAGGCGCTGCGGCCGATATCGCGCGTAGTAGGCCCCGACGGCCTCGATCTGTTCGACGACCGCGGCGGCGAGCTCGCCGGCTGGCCGGTCGGCCAGTCGCACCGGACCCAGCCGGGCCAGGTGGTCGTAGCAGTGATCGCGCAGGCGGCCCTGAATGCGCAGCGCGGCGGCCTGGCCGAGGGTTTCCCGGACCCAGCCGAGCAGCGCGCGCGCGATCATCACGGCGGCGAGTCCGGCAAAGGCCCCGCCGAGGGCCGCCGGGGCGATGCCGTCGCCGATCGCGCGATCCAGAATGAACGCGATCAGCCCGGCTTGCGGGATCACGAGGAGCCCGGCGATGAGGCCGGCCGTCGCGGTCAGCCGCAGCGACCAGCGTTCCTGCCCGATCTGCGCATCCAGCCATTGGCGGGCCTCGGCGGTAGGGATCTCGGTCCCCCGGGCAGTGGGCCCGGGGGGCGCTGGCGGCCTGCTCAGTGGTACCCCTCGTCGGCGCGCACCTTGCCGCGGAACACCCAATAGGTCCAGGCCGTGTAAGCGAGGATGATGGGTATTACGAACAGGATGCCGATCAGCGTGAAGAGCTGTGAATCAGGCGACGAAGCGGCGTCCCAGAAGGTGTGTTCCGGCGGGACCGCATAGGGCCACATGCTGATCAAGAGCCCCGCGAAGGCCAGCACGAACAGGATCATGGTCGCGAGGAAGGGCGTGCCTTCCTCGCGCCGGTTCAGGCTTCGCCACAGCCACAGACCGACGAACACGGCCAGCGTCGGGAAGATCCACAGCACCATCGCGTTGGCCAGCCAGCGATCCCAGATATGCGGATGGCCGAAGGCCGTCCAGAGGCTGACGATGACGTAGACCGCGAGGACCGCGAGCACGAGACGGCGGGCGACTCGGTAGGCCCAGTCCTGCAGTTCGCCCTCGGTCTTCAGGATCAGCCACGTGGCTCCGAGCAGACAGTATCCGGCCACCAAGCCGAGGCCGGTCATCACCGTGAAGGGTGTCAGCCAGTCGAGCGGTCCGCCGACATAGGAGAAGCCCTCGACCTCGAAACCCTGGATGTAGGCCCCGACGACGGCGCCCTGTGCGAAGGACGCGACCAGCGAACCGAAGAAGAAGGCCCAGTTCCACGGCCAGCGACCCTTGCGGCTCGCCTTGAAGCGAAACTCGAAGGCGACGCCACGGAAGATCAGCCCCGCGAGCAGCAGGAAGACGCCGATGTAGAGGGCCGGCAGGAAGACCGCGTAGATCAGCGGGAAGGCCGCCAACAGGCCGGCGCCGCCGAGGACCAGCCAGGTCTCGTTGCCGTCCCAGACCGGCGCGACCGAGTTCATCATCACATCGCGGTGTTCGTCGTTGCCGACGAACGGGAACAGGATCCCGACTCCCAGGTCGAAGCCGTCCATCAGCACATACATGAAGACCCCGAAGCCGATGATCGCGATCCAGATCAGCGTCAGATCGATCAGTTCCATGTCGATTACCTCGCGGCGTCGGTGGTGGTAGTGCGATCGAGCGGCTCGTCGACGGCCGACAGCGGTCGCTTCGCGTGTGCCCCGGCCGGTCTTTCGGACAAGTCCACCGTGTCAGGACCCTTGCGGATGATCTTGACCAGGTAATAAAGCCCGGCGAGAAAGACCACCGCGTAGGTCGCAATGAACCCGATCAATGTGAACAGCGCCATGCCACCCGTCAGCGAAGGTGTCAGCCCCTCCGAGGTGCGCATCAGGCCGTACGACAGCCAGGGTTGGCGGCCGACCTCGGTGACGAACCAGCCGGCGAGGACCGCGACGAAGGGGAAGGGGACCATGAAGCCGGTCAGTCGCAGGAACAGGCGGGACTCGGCCAGGCGGCCGCGCCAGGTCAGCCAGGCCCCCCACAAGGCCATCACGATCATGACGAACCCGATGCCGACCATGATCCGGAAACCCCAGAAGACGACCGGCATATAAGGGCGATCCTCCGGCGCGAACTCTTTGAGCCCTTCCACGCGGCCATCGATCTCGTGGGTCAGGATCAGACTCGCGAGTTTCGGAATGCCGATCTCGAACGCGTTGCGCTCCTCGGCCTGGTTCGGGATCGCGAACAGCAGCAGCGGTGCCCCATCCTGGGTCTCCCAAATTCCTTCCATCGCGGCGACCTTCGCCGGTTGATGCTCGAAGGTATTGAGCCCATGAATATCGCCGACGATGAGTTGCGCGGGCGCGGCGAACGCGAGCATCACCAGGCACATCTGCAAGGCCTTTTTCGAGGCTTCCGGCGTGCGGCCGTTCAACAGATACCAGGCCGATACGCCCGCCACGACGAAGCCGCCGGTCAGGAAGGATGCCAGCGCGACGTGGAAGAACCGCGGCACGAACGACGGATTGAAGATGGCCTCGCGCCACGACGTCAGATAGAAGATGCCGTCGCGCAGTTCGACGCCGGCCGGGGTCTGCATCCAACTGTTGGCCGACAGGATCCAGAAGGACGAGACGAAGGTGCCGAGTGCTACCATGCACGCGGCGAACAGGTGCGTACCCCGTGGCACCTTGTCGCGACCGAACAGCAGGATCCCGAGGAAGACCGCTTCGAGAAAGAAGGCCGTTACGACCTCGTAGGCGAGCACCGGGCCCAGGAAATTCGCGCTCGCGTACGAGAAGACGCTCCAATTGGTGCCGAATTGGAACGACATGACGATGCCGGATACGACGCCCATGCCGAAGACCACGGCGAAGACCTTGGTCCAGAAGCGGGATAACTGTTCGTAGGCGGGATTGCCGGTGCGATACAGCAACGCCTCGAGCAGCGCGATGTAAGAGGCCAATCCGATCGTAAAAACCGGAAAGATGGCGTGGAAGGAGACGACGAAGGCGAATTGGATTCGCGATAACAGAAGCGGATCAAGATCCACGGTAGCTTGCTCCCATGTCAGCCTTTGCGTATTCGTGGTCCCGGAGACATCGGGACGCCGGCGTGCATCGGACTCTGGCGCAGGCGAGAACCGAGCGGGCTTCTCGGGGCGCGCGCTTCTTCATCGTTCTCGCCTGCCGACGTGGAACATAGCACTTTCAACGCGTCATCGACAGACGGCCGGTGGCGATGTCGACCCCGTCTTGACGGAATCCTGATTTGGCTCAGGTGCGCTGGAAAACTCGGCGTCGACACGGATTCGATCGGCCAGAAGATCGATCAGGAGCGGATGCTGCCCGACCAGCTCCGTGGTCACGATTCGGAGCCCAGACTGGGTGCGTTCGGCGGTTCGGCGCATCCCATCGATATCACCGCCGGGTCCCGCGTGACGACCGGCCGACAAGAACAGCAGTGACAGGAAGATCGGCGCTGACCGGTCCTCGCAGGCGAGCCGCGCGAGGGCCTCGTCGAGGCGTTCCCCGTTGAAGTCATAGGCTGGCCCGGGTCGCCGCTCCATGACCGCTTCATCGACTCTCGCGCCCGGCCCTAGCGCGCGGCGCAGGCCAGCGGCGAGCCAGCGCCGGACCGCGTTGACCTCTGGAATCGGCGAGCCATGGTCGACGAGCAGGACCCGTTTCGGTGGGCACCCCGTCTCGCGGGCGGCCCGCTCGATATTGTCCAGCAGGATCCTCAGCAGTCGCGGCTCGCCGTCTGGCAGCGGGCACAGCGTCGGTGCGGCGCGGAGCCTGAAGGCGCCATGTTCGTTTTCCGCGTCCTTGACGCACTCCGGGATGTAGTGGGTCAGGGCGCGGCTCTGGCCGAAGAAGAGCGGGATCACGAAGAAGTCGCGATCCCCGCCAGCGAGGCGCCGAGCGAGGAAGGGTGCGAAGGTGTCGGCCGGCACGCCATCGAGCTCGGCGGCTGGGGTCCGGTCGGCATGCAACAGCGAGACGGGGTGGACGGTAACGCCCACCCGCTCGGTCAGGGCACTCGCCAGACGCCGCAGGTCTCGTGTGGCTGATGCCCGCGACGAGCCGTTGTCGACCAGCAGAATCGTCGGGCGCATCGATTCGGGTTCGCGGCGCCGCGAACGGCCCGTCTCGCCGGACCGGTCTCGATCAGGTCGCGTAGTTGGTCGCGACGAAATCCCAGTCGATCAACTTCCAGACCTCGTCGAGATACTTGGGACGCGCGTTGCGGTAATCGATGTAGTAGGCGTGTTCCCATACATCGATCGTCAGCAATGGCTTCCTGCCGCTGGTCAGCGGTGAGTCGGCATTGGAGGTATTCATGATCGCGACGCTGCCATCGTCGTTCTTGACGAGCCAGGTCCAGCCGGAACCGAAGTTGGTCGCGGCCGACTGACTGAACTGCTTCTTGAATTCGGCGAAGGAGCCGAACGCGCGGTCGATCGCGATCGCCAGCTCGCCTGTCGGCTCGCCGCCGCCGTTCGGACTCAGACAGTGCCAGTAAAAGGTATGGTTCCAGACCTGGGCGGCGTTGTTGAAGATGCCGCCGCCAGCCTTCCTGACGATCTCTTCGAGTGGCATCGACTCGAACTCGGTGCCGGGGATCAGGTTGTTCAGATTCGTCACATAGGTCTGATGATGTTTCCCGTAGTGGAACTCGATCGTCTCGCGCGAGATCACGGGCTCCAACGCATCTTGTGCATAGGGCAGGGCCGGCAGTTCGTGGGGCATCGCAGGACTCTCCTCTTCTGATGGGTGTTCTGTGTTCCCCAACATAGGCCCGAAGCGCCGAACCTCAATCGCATCGCGCGCACCGCGTCGAAGCAGGTGTGCCTCCGACCCGTCGTGATGACGGGTTGCGGAAGCGCGAAGCAAGGCGGGCTGGCGGCGGCTTAACCCACTCCGTGACCGCTCGTGCGACATCGCAGGCGGGCGTCAAGACAAGTCAGATGCTGAGAAAGGCGACCGAAATTGCCTCGCAGGGGGATTGGCAAGGGTGCCCGGAATCGGTGACCATCGACAGCCCGTTCCCCGACGGCCCCTTGCGGGCGGCGAGATCCAGATGGCGATGAATCCGATCGAACTCAGTCTCTTCAGCAGCCGGCTGGCAGCCGTCTGCGACGAGATGGGCGTCGTGCTGCGCAATGCCGCCTTCTCGACCAATATCCGTGACCGTCTCGATTTCTCGTGCGCCGTCTTCGATGCCAACGGCGGGCTATGCGCGCAGGCGGCCCATATCCCGGTCCACTTGGGCAGCATGGCCTTCGCGATGGCGGATCTGGTCGCAGGCCAGGACTGGACCCCGGGGGACATGGTGATCGTCAACGACCCCTATCTCGGTGGCACCCATCTGCCCGATGTGACGCTGATCGCGCCGGTCTTCGTCGCCAGCGAGCGGGTCGCGTTCGTCGTCAATCGCGCCCACCATGCCGATATCGGTGCGACGGCCCCGGGCTCGATGCCGGTCTCGCGGACGCTGCACGACGAGGGGCTGGTGATCCCACCGAGCCACCTGATCCGCGCGGGGACCCTGGATCAGGAACACCTCGCCAGGCTGATCGGCGCGATGCGCAACCCGACCGATGCCCAGGGCGACTTCATGGCCCAGGTCAGCGCCAACCGTTGCGGTGTGGCTCGCCTTCGAGAATGGGTCGAGCGACAAGGCGTCGCCGTGTTCCAGGCCGGTCTGGGCGAGCTCGATGCCTACGCGGAACGCCTGGCGCGCCAGCTCATCGGCGCCCTGCCGGATGGGATCTATCGGTTCGTCGATGTGATGGATGACGATGGCCAAGGCCAAACCGACATCCGGCTCGAGGTGGCGCTCGAGATCGCCGGGGATCGGGTCTCGGCCGATTTCACCGGGACCGCCGCGCAGGTCCCCGGCAACATCAACTGTCCGTTGTCGGTGACCGCGGCGGCCGTCTACTACGCGTTTCGCTGTCTGATGCCGGCACAGACGCCGGCCTGCGCCGGCGCCTTTCGGCCGATCCGATTGTCCGCGCCGCCCGGCAGCCTGCTCAACGCCCGCTTCCCGGCCGCCGTCGCGGCGGGCAACGTCGAGACCAGCAATCGGGTCGTCGACCTGGTACTGGGCGCGCTCGCCCAAGCCATCCCGGAGCGGATCCCGGCGGCCAGCCAGGGTACGATGAACAACCTCGCGATGGGCTCGGCGGACCCCGCGGCGGGCTGGGACTACTATGAGACGCTCGGCGGCGGAATGGGGTCGGGAGCCGAAGGCGGGGGTTGGTCCGGCGTCCAAACCCACATGACCAACACGCTGAACACGCCGGTCGAGGTGTTGGAAACGCGCTTCCCGTTGCGCGTCACGGCTTACGGTGTTCGTCGTGGATCGGGTGGTGCCGGGCGTCGACCTGGTGGCGATGGCCTGGTCCGCGAGTTCGAGTTTCTGGCCCCGGCCGAGGTGACCCTGTTGACCGAACGGCGCTGCCACGGTCCCTGGGGGCTGGTCGGCGGTGGCGCCGGCGCCGTCGGGCGGAATTGGCTCGATGGGCAGCCCCTTCCCGCCAAGGTCGCCCTCCAAGTGGCGCCGGGCGCTCGCCTGCGGATCGAGACGCCCGGCGGCGGCGGATGGGGCGACGCCGGTCGCGGCGTCCCGATGGAGTCTTGATCATGTGCGGCATTGCTGGAGAGTTGCGTCACGACGAGGGCCCGGCGGATCTGGCGGCGATCGCCCGGATGATGGACGAACTGTTGCCGCGCGGTCCCGATCACGCCGGCAGCTACAGCGACGGTGTCCTCGGGCTGGGTCATCGACGCCTGGCCGTCATCGATCTGTCGGTGCGCTCGAACCAGCCGATCGTGGACAGCGAGCTCGGGCTGGCGCTGGTCTTCAACGGGACCATCTACAACTATCACGAGCTGCGGCGCGAGCTGATCGCGCGGGGCTATCGTTTCTTCTCCGATGGTGACGGCGAGGTCATCTTGAAGGCCTGGCATGCGTGGGGCGAGGCGAGCCCGACCCGTCTGCAAGGCATGTTCGCGTTCGCCGTCTGGGATCTGAACCGGCGGTGTCTGTTCCTGGCGCGGGATCGGTTCGGCATCAAACCCCTGTACTGGACGCAGGATCGCCGCCGGTTTCGCTTCGCGTCCTCGCCGCAGGCCCTGTTGGTGGCCGGTGGGGTCGACACCCGCCTCGATCCGGTCGCGCTTCATCACCTGTTTACGCTCCATGCCGTCGTTCCGGCACCCCGGACCATCCTGACCGGGGTGCGCAAGCTCGCGCCTGGCCATTGGCTGCGCGTCGAGACCGACGGGCGTTACAGCGAAGGGCGCTACTGGTCGCTGGACGCGACCCGTCCGGTCCCGGAGCCGAGCGAGGGCGAGTGGCTGGAGGCGATCGACGAGGCGCTGCGTGCGGCGGTGCAGAGCCACAACGCGATCGCCGACGTGCCGGTCGGCGTGCTCCTGTCCGGCGGGCTCGATTCCAGTCTGTTGGTCGCGCTGTTGGCCGAGGCCGGGGTCGGGGATCTGCACACCTTTTCGGTCGGCTTCGAAGACACACCGGAGGAGGCCGGCAGCGAGTTTCATTACTCGGATCAGGTCGTCGCCCGCTACCGTACGCGCCATCATCGTTTCCTGGTGCCGAATGCCCAAGTGCTGCGGCGTCTGCCGGAGGCCGTCGACGCGATGGCCGAGCCGATGTTCGGTCAGGATGCGGTCGCCTTTTACTTGCTCGGCGAGCAAGTCTCGCGCGAGATCAAAGTGGTCCAGTCCGGGCAGGGCGCCGATGAGGTCTTCGGCGGCTACTTCTGGTATCCGCGGATGCAGGCCGAGACCGAGGGCACACCGCTCGAGCGCTTTCGCCGCCACTACTTCGACCGCGACCATGACGAGTACCGGCGTTTGATCGATCCGGCCCTGGCCGGGGACGACCACAGTTCGGCGCTGATCGCCGAACGCCTCGCCGAGCCGGGCGCCGATGAATTCCTCGATGCCGTGCTGCGTCTCGATGTGACGACGCTGATCGTCGATGATCCGGTCAAGCGCGTCGACAACATGACGATGGCCTGGGGGCTCGAGGCGCGCGCGCCCTTCCTCGACCACCGCCTGGTCGAGGTGGCGGCGCGCTGTCCGCCGGCGCTGAAGCTTCGCGACGGGGGCAAGTACCCGCTCAAGGTCATGGCCCGCGGCCGCCTGCCGGACGCCGTCATCGATCGGCCGAAGAGCTACTTCCCGATGCCGGCGCTGAAATACGTGCGCGGCGATTTTCTCGCGATGATGCGCGATCTGCTCGACTCGCGGGCCTGCCGCGAGCGTGGTCTGTACCAGCGCCCCTATCTCGAGGAACTGCTCGCGGCACCGGATCGGCATCACACCCGGATCCTCGGCAACAAGCTGTGGCACCTGTCCCTGCTCGAGCTCTGGCTGCAGCGCCACGTCGATCCGCTGCGCGAAATCCCTTGAAAAACGGGTTGGCGTCCCGAGATCCAAGGCCACTTTCCCAGCCAGTCTCAGACGAGGTAGCCGATGGATGTCCTGGAGCGGATCGACCAGCAGGTCAAGAACAACCCGGTCGTGATCTACATGAAAGGGACTCCGGAGTTCCCGCAGTGCGGCTTTTCGATGCGGGCCTCGGCCGCGCTGCGGGATTGCGGGGTGCCCTTTGCATACGTCAATGTCCTGCAGGATCCCGACATCTTCGAAAACCTGCCGCGCTATGCCGACTGGCCGACCTTTCCGCAGATCTATATCGCCGGCGAGTTGGTCGGCGGTTGCGACATCACGGTCGAGCTCTACGAGAGCGGCGAGCTCAAAAGGATGGTCGAGACCGCCGTATCGAGAACTGACGGGACTGACCCCAACGCCTAGTGGTTCCCCGATGGCCGGTAGCGAATCCTGTCCCGGCTGCTCGGCGCAGGAGCTCATCGTTCCCCCGGCTCCTGCCGTGCTCGGCCGCACGCGACGATACCGACGCGACCTCCGTCAGTTCGCGGCAGCCGTGACCGGGTCTTCGCTGGATTGCCACTGGCGCAGCGGGTCGAGCGCCTGCCAGCGGTTGACGATCCCGCAGAACAGGCGTGCTGTCTGTTCGGCGTCGTAGACGGCGCCATGGGCCAGGCTGTTGTCCCACCCGAGACCAGCGGCCAGCGCGGCCTTCGCCAGCACCGTCTGACCGTAGACGAGACCGGCGAGGCTGACCGTGTCGAACACACTGAACGAATGAAACGGGTTGCGCTTGAAGCCGGTTCGTTCGACCGCCGCCTTGATGAAGCTCAGGTCGAAGGCGGCATTGTGGCCGACGAGGATCGCCCGGTTGCAGCCGGCCTTCTTCACGGCTTTGCGGATCGGGACCAGGATCCGGTTCAGCGCGTCTCGCTCGGCGATCGCGTCGCGGAACGGGTGGTGCGGATCGATCCCGTTGAAGGCCAGCGCCCGCTGGTCGATCTCGGCGCCGAGAAAGGGCAGGACATGGCAAGCGATCGTCGGCGAAGGCGTGACCCGTCCTTCGCCGTCCATCCGCACGATCACGGCGGCGATCTCGAGCAGGGCATGGCGCTGCGGATCGAAACCGGCCGTCTCCACGTCGACGACCACGGGCAGAAACCCACGGAAGCGCCGGGCCATCAGGGGGCTGTCGTCGTCCTCGTTTTTCATCACGGGAGGATAAAGGTTGGCGCGGGTGGACGCCACCTCGACCGCGTTCGATCGGCACCCCGTACCATGGCGAGGCCTGTCGCTAAACACACCGTCTGACTCGCCTTTTCGCCCGCCTTCCGTATCGTGACGGCCGTCACCCAGCTGAGCTGTGCTCTTGCGACCGCTCGTTGACGATGAGCGAGTTTTCGGCGTCATCCGGTAGGTTTTTCTTCGGCAATCGCCTAACATCGCCGTCTTGACAGCATGGCTGGGCGATCAATCTATAAGGATCGAGCATGAAAGCGGGTGTCTCCATTGGCCTGTGCAGTCTGTTAACCTTGTTGGCCGCGTCCGGCTGCGCGACGATCCCGCCGGAGCTGCGGGACCCGCGTGATCCCTGGGAGCCCTTCAACCGGGGTGTCTATCGGTTCAATACCGACTTCGACAATGCCTTTTTGAAACCGATCGCGAAGGGATACCAGGCGGTGACCCCGGAGCCGGTCGATCGGGGCATTACCAATTTCTTCGCCAACATCGCCGATATCCGGTCGGCGGTCAACAACCTGCTCCAATTCAAGCTGACCCGTGCGAGCAGCGATGTCGGGCGCATCGCGGTGAACAGCACCGTTGGTCTCCTCGGCTTCATCGATGTCGCCAGCAACATCGGGATCCCGAGTTACAAGGAGGACTTCGGGCAGACGCTCGGCTATTGGGGCTACAGTTCCGGACCTTTCGTGATGCTGCCGCTGCTCGGTCCGAGCAGCGTCCGGGACACGATCGGGTTGGGCGGCGATATCGCCGTCGACCCATTCTTCAGTATTCGGGAACGCGAAGTGCTCTGGGGCGCCGTCGGGCTGCGCGTCGTCGACGCCCGCGCCGACCTGTTATCGGCCGAAGCGGTGTTCGACGAAGCCGCGGTCATGGATCCCTATGGCTTCCTGCGTGATGCCTATTTGCAGCGGCGTCGCTACCTCGTCCATGATGGCAACCCGCCGCCCGATGAGTTCGAGTTGGAGCTCGAATCCTGGGGCGAGGAAGAATAGCGCTGTTCGGGGGAATGGTGCCGAAGACCGGCCCCTGCGGTCTTCGTCCGTCGTCTAGATCATCAACAGCACTCGTGCTCGACGCGCTCGAGCAACCGCAGTGCTGTGTCGTTGGCCGTCTGCTCGAACAGTTCGCGCAGGCTGTTGACCTGGCTGCCGACGAAGTACAGCTCATCCTGGCCGCGGTGTTCGATCTCGGCTAGCTTCTTCCTGAAGTAGTCATGCCACGCAGACCTCTCGTCGAGGCGCCCGAGGCTGGCGTGAATCGCCGCGACGAGACGTCGCGCGCACTCGTCGCATTCGTTGCCCGCGAAGCTGACATAGCGGTCGATCTGTACGGCGGAACTCGGCACGGCTGGGATCCTTGGGATGGCGAATGGATGTCGTAGGAGCGACAAAGGCCCCTGGCTTGCAAGGACGGCGACAAACCGAAACCCCGTGCCGGGGATCGAGATCGGCGGAATTCCGGCACATATCGGTGCGGGCACGGGGCTTCGGTCGTTGCGCAAAGGCCCATAAGCAAAGGCCGCGCCATTCCCCCACCGCCAGGCCATGGTGGCGAGTCAGACCGGCGATAACCGTCGGCCTGAGTACGGCGCTGAGCCGTCGCCTATGACGGACGGGGCCGGTTCCCGTCGGTCAGTCTAGGAACTCGCTCATCAGGCCGCGCAGGTCGACGCGGGCGCGCAGGCGCCGGCACAGCATCAGGATGCCGACGAACTTACGATGCAGAAATAGCGTCGCTGGATCCGGGAGCCGCCGGAAGGCGTTCTCGTAGTAGAGATCACGGCCGCGAAGCAGAACGCGCTCGAACAGCGTCGAGGCGCCGAAGTCATAGGGGCCGTCGTGGCGTAGTATCTCGCCCGACAACCGGATCAATTCGAGCAGCGGTGCCACCTGCTCGGGTGAATCCTCGTGCCCGATATAGGCGAGTGCCACGGCCCCGTCGCGCAGGCCTTCGATATCGTCGGCGAGGCCGGCTCGCCCGATGCGCCGGTAGTGATCGACCAGCTCGGGTGAAATCCGCTGGACAGCGCCAAAATCGAGCAGGGCGATCCGCCCGGAGGCCGGATCGTACAGGAAGTTGCCGAAGTCCGGATCCGTCTGCATCAGGCCGAATTCGAAGAGTTCGCGCAACGCCAAGCGGCTCAGCAGCGTGGCGACGCGGTCCCGGTCGGCGCGCGTGTAATGCGGATCGGCCAGACGATCGACCGGAACGCCGTCGGCGAAGCTCATCGCCAGCACGCGCGAGGTCGAGAGCTCGGTATGAACCCGCGGCACCGCAAAATCCGGGTCGTCACCGATCAGCCGCCCGAAGGCCTCGAGCGAAGCGGCCTCGGCGGAATAGTCGGCCTCCTGGTGCAGTTGCCGGCGGGCCTCGTCGAGCAAGGGGCCGATATCCATACCGCGCGGAACGAAGCCGAGGGTCCGACTGATGGCCGCGAGGTTGTCGAGATCGCTGTCGATGCTGTCGCGCACCCCGGGGAACTGAATCTTCAGCGCGACCCCTTGCCCATCGTGAGTCTCCGCGCGATGGACCTGCCCGATCGAGGCCGCGGCGATCGGCGTGAACTCGAAGCGTTTGAAACGGTGGTTCCAGTCGCGACCCAGTTCGGCGTCGAGCACCCTGACGAGTTGGCTCATCGGCATGGGCTCGGCACGGTCCCGAAGCGTCGCCATGATCTCGGCGGCTTCCGGCGTGAACACATCGGAGCCATCCATCGACATCAGTTGTCCGACCTTCATCGCGGCGCCGCGCATCCGCGCCAGACGGTCCGTGAAGCGACGGGTCGCTCGAGGGTTCAAGCGGATGCGGCTGGGCTCGTCGCCTCGGGCGCGGGCGAGTTCGATCAGACCACGCATCCCGACGCCGCTGGCCAGGTCGCTGGTCGCAAGCCCCAAGTGCCAGAGCCGGTGCAACCGCGTGCTCGGAACGGCTCGCCCAGTGCTCGTCGATATGTGATTCATGTCGAGGGCTCCTCGCGCCCTGTTCGATACCGGATCGGTCATTCGCGCAAACTGGATGCCGAAGCCTTCGGCTACAACCCTGACGAGGCTAGGTGAAGCCGCGTGTGGCGCGAAGGCTCGAGCGATCCGGCTGCGACAGGACCGGGCGCGAGGAACGTGACAGCGCGGCCCACGCGGTTCAGGGCGTAGCGGGAGCGACCCTTGTCGCGGGACGGTAACAATCCTGCCTTATGCTGTCGATCTTGCGCGATCGAACGTGCGCGTCGGCGCGAGATGTCTCGCCGTCGAATCGGCCAGGGGGCAGCGAAGAGGTGTCGGGACAGGACCATGCGAACACGGCTACAGCCATCGATGACGGGTTCGCCAGCAGCAGCGGCTTCAAGGCCTCGCCGTCGAAGCACGACGTTTTCATGAGTAATACCGCGGCACCACGTCAACTCGACCGACTGTTGGCGCAACTCACGCGACTGCGTGACGAGGCCTTGCGCATCGAACAGGCTTACGCTGGCGAGCTGGCGGTGATCGAGCCGAGCCACCGTCGCAGCGCCAACAACTTCCTCCACTATCTTGGCGTCCGTCAACAGGATATCCGCGGCTTGCAACAGGATCTCGCGTCCTTGGGACTGTCGTCTCTGGGGGTCCTCGAGCCTCATGTGATGGCGAGTCTCAACGCCGTCATCGGCCAGTTGGAGCGGCTGAGCGGCGTTTCGGCCGATGGGGTCGAGGAGGTACCGGAGGCGGCCGTCGATTTCCGGAACGGTCCTTTATTGCTGCGCGATCACACGCGCGCGCTGCTGGGGCCCGAGCCGGGGCCGCGGTTCGTGAGGATCATGGTGACCATGCCCAGCGAGGCGGCGGCCGATGGCCGACTGCTCCAGGACCTGTTACGGGCCGGCATGGATGTGATGCGGATCAACTGTGCCCACGACGGGCCACGGGAGTGGGCGGCGATGGTCGCAAACCTGCGCGAAGCCGAGCGGGTCGTGGGTCGCAGTTGCCGGGTTCAGGCCGATCTGGCTGGCCCTAAGCTGCGCACCGGCCGCATCGCATCGAGCGGTCGTGTCGTGCGGATCGCCCCGCGGCGCGACCATTTCGGCCGGGTGTCGGCCCCGGCCCGGGTCGCGCTTCTGCCGGCGACGGCCGACGTGCCGCCGCCGGGCGTCGAGAGGATATTGCGGCTCGAGGGGGATGTCGTCGGTCGCTGTGCCGAAGGCGATCGGCTGCACTTCACCGATACCCGGGGGCAGACGCACAAGATGAGCGTCGTCGCGGCCGCGGAAGGCTGGCTCATCGCCGAACTCGATCGGACCGCCTATGTCGAGGAGGAGACCCCGGTGACGGCCACGCGGAACGGGCTTCCGATCGCCGAGGGGCGGGTCGTCGATGTGCCCGAGATCCACGCGCCGATCCCGTTGGTGCCGGGCGACCAGCTGATCCTGACCCGCGAAGACGAGCCCGGTCGGCCGGCCTGTGTCGACTTCGAAAGCCATACGATCGCACCGGCCCGGATCCATTGCACCTTGGCCGACGTCTTCGAGCAGGCCAAGGCCGGGCAGCGGGTTTGGTTCGACGATGGCAAGATCGCCGGGATCGTCAAAGGCGGCGGTCCGGACGAGATTCTGGTCGAGATCACGCACACCCCGCCGGAGGGTGCGAAGCTGCGGGCGGAGAAGGGCATCAATTTTCCAGATACGCCGCTCACGACCCCAGCGCTGACCGCCAAAGACCTCGAGGATCTCCAACAGGTCGTCCAATGGGCCGACATGGTGGCCCTGTCGTTCCTGCGCGGACCCGATGACGTCGCGCGATTGCACGATGCGCTCTCTCGGCTGGGTGCGAATCATCTCGGTGTGGTCCTCAAGATCGAGAACCGCCAGGCCTTCGAGAACTTGCCGCGGATCCTGTTGACGAGCCTCCAGTCCCCGCCGGTCGGCGTCATGATCGCGCGCGGCGATCTGGCCGTCGAGGTCGGTTTCGAGCGTTTGTCGGAGGTGCAGCAGGAGATCCTGTGGCTGTGCGAGGCGGCCCATATCCCGGTGATTTGGGCGACGCAGATCCTCGAGGGACTGGCCAAGAAGGGCGCCCCGTCGCGGGCCGAGGTCTCGGATGCGGCCTTGAGCATCCAGGCCGAGTGCGCGATGTTGAACAAGGGACCGAACATCGTCGAGACGGTTCGATTCCTGAGCGGCATCATCGACCGGATGGACCAGCACTACATCAAACGGCGCGCGACGCTGCGGCGTCTCGCCGTCGCCCATCTGTAGCCGAGCCCGCGACTAGGCCTGCGCAGGGCAGGGCAGGGGGGCCAAGGGAGCCCTGGGGAGGCCAGGTGCCGCCCGACTCGTGTTCCAGGCTACAATCGAGGCTTCCCTGGCGGCCACGCGAGATCACGGACGTGCAACCGAATGAAGACCACCTGATCTGGATCGATTTGGAGATGACGGGCCTGGACCCGGATCGCGACTGCATCCTCGAGATCGCGACCTTGATCACCGACAGCGAACTCAACGCGATCGCCGAGGGGCCGGCGATCGCGATTCACCGGCCCGAACACGTCCTCGCCGGCCTCGACGAATGGAACCGGCACCACCATGGCGCGTCCGGTCTGCTCGATCGGGTTCGTGAAAGCCGTTGGGACGTCGCGGAGGCCGAGCAAGCGACGCTCGCCTTCATTGCGGCCCATGTCCCGGCGGGCCAATCGCCGATGTGCGGCAACAGCATCTGCCAGGATCGCCGGTTCCTCGCTCGCGCGATGCCGCGCCTGGAAGCCTTCTTTCACTATCGCAATCTCGATGTCAGCACGCTGAAGATCTTGGCCCAGCGGTGGGCTCCGGAGGTCGCCGAAGCCTTCAAGAAGGAATCGCGGCATCTGGCGCTCGATGACATCAAGGAATCGATCGCCGAGCTTCGTCATTATCGAGCCCACCTGCTTCAGTATTGATCAGACCGGCCCAGCGCCCACTGTACATGCTCTCGAATCAGTGGGTCGGGGTCCGCGGCGCGAGCGCTCAGGGCCGCGCGTACGGCCGTCGTCGCGTGGCTGTTGCCGAGCGCTACGGCCAGGTTGCGCAGCCAGCGTCGATAGCCGATACGGCGGATCGCGGTGCCTTCGGTGGTGCTGAGAAAGGTCGCTTCGTCCCAGGCGAAGAGCGCGATCAGGGTCGCGCTGTCGAGACCCGCGCGCGGCTGAAAGCCCGGCTCCTTGGTCAGGCGGGCGAACCGATTCCACGGGCAGGCCAGTTGGCAATCATCGCAGCCATAGATCCGATTGCCGATCAGCAGGCGCAGGGTCTCCGGGATCGGGCCATTCAGTTCGATCGTCAGGTAGCTGATACACAAGCGGGCATCGAGCTGGTAGGGCGCTACGATCGCACCGGTGGGGCAGATGTCGATACAGGCCCGGCAGCGGCCGCAGTGATCCACGGCCGGCTCATCGACCGGGAGCGGCAGGTCCGTGTAGATCTCGCCGAGGAAGAACCAGGAACCGGCTCGGGGATTGATCAGATTCGTGTGTTTGCCGATCCAGCCCAGGCCGGCCTTGGCCGCGAGCGGTTTCTCCATCACAGGGGCCGAATCGACGAACACGCGGTAGCCGAATGGACCGATCCGGTCCTGGATCCGATCCGCGAGTCGCTGAAGCCGGCGGCGCAGCAGCTTATGGTAGTCACGGCCGAGCGCATAGCGGGAGACGAAGGCCCGCGCCGGATCCCGAATGGCGTGCTGCATGTCCTCTTGCCGCTCGGGAAGGTACTCCATCCGCGCGGAGATCACCCGGCGGGTGCCGGGGACGAGCTCCGCGGGTCGGCTGCGGCGGGTACCATGGCGGGCCATGTACCCCATCTCCCCCTGATAACCCGACGCCAGCCAGTGCGTAAGCCGCTTCTCGGCTTCAGCCAGGTCCAGGTCGGCGATGCCGATCTGTTGGAAGCCCAGCTCCCGGCCCCAGTGCTTGATCAGATCGGCGAGTTCGGCCGGCATGATCGGCTCGGACATGGTTTCCCTCGCACCACAGGCGGTGGCAGGCCAGCCGAACGGCCGCCTCTCGCTGGCGGAGGTCTGGCCGCGATCATAAGACCGGCCACCCGAACCCTCGCGGACTCGTGACGCCCGCTCGGCGGTGTCACGCGCGCCTCGCGGCGTTCTGCGCTCAGTGCCCCTCCAACCGAGGTCACGAACGAGGCCGGCGTCCTTTCGCGCGGCGCTCAGCCGCGTCGGTAAGTCCCCACCAGGCGGTTCATTCCGATCACCACCGGTTCGACCTTCTCCAGCAACTGCCACAGGGTCAGATCCGGCGGCAACTGCAGATCCTCGTTCAGGGCCAGGATCCAGAAATAGTATCGATGCACGCCGTGCCCCTCCGGCGGCATTGGACCGCCGTAACCGCTCCGACCGAAGTCCGTCAGCCCCGCAGTGTATTCGTTGACCGCTTCCGGCAGTTCGCTGACGGAGTTCGGGATGTTGTACAGCACCCAGTGCACGAAGCCGTAGGTGCCGCCCGCGGAGAGCAAGGGCGCATCCGGGTCGTGACAGATGACCGCGAAGGCCTGGGTCCCATCCGGCGCCTGGGACCAGGCCAGGCCCGGAGAGACATCCTCGCCTTCTCCCGTGTAGCGGGTCGGGATCGCCCCTCCATCGGCGAAGGCGGTACTGATCAAACGCATGTCAGACAGGGCAAAAGCCATTGGTTTCATCCTCTTGCGAATGGCGTGGAGCCGATCGGGGCCGGCCTAGAAACGAACCTCACCCGAGAGTCTAGCAAGGCCCAACCGCCCTCGGCCACGCGCCCAGATTCGAGACCTCGCCTCTCGCCTCGTCGAACCGCGGGGCCGGTCAACAAAGACCGTGCCCCCATGGTCGCGGCTGCTTTGGTAAAGCGCCTTCGCGCCCGCATTGTTGAAGCAGGGTCGCGGGTCGTAGCGGAGGAGACGATGCGGGTCTTGGTGTTGGGGGCAGGGGTGATCGGCGTGACCAGTGCCTACGCGCTGCATCGCGCGGGGCACGAGGTCACCCTGATCGAGCGCAACGATACACCTGGCCAGGAAACGAGCTGGGGTAATGGCGGTGTCATCCACACCAGCGAGGCAGGGCCGTGGTCGGAGCCGGCTGTCTGGCTCAAGCTGCTGCGCTCGCTCGGCCGCCAGGACACCCCGATGGTGTTGCGCTTGAAGGCGCTGCCTGGGCTGTGGCGTTGGGGCGCCGCGTTCCTGCGGGAAGCCACGCCGGCCCGCTTCGAGCGCAACCTGCATGCCAACCTCGCGCTCGCCGTGGAGAGCGTGGCCGCGCTCGATCGCATCCGCAAGGAGACCGGCATCAGTTACGACCACTTGACCCGCGGCACACTGAAGCTTTGCCACTCGCAAGCGGCGATCGATCGGTTGGTCGCTAAGCTCACCCCGTTGACCGCGCATGGGCTGCGCTTTCGCGTGCTCGATCGGTTGGCGGCCGAAACGGTAGAGCCGGCGTTGGTCACCGCGCGCGACACGGTGGTCGGCGCCATCCATTTCCAGGCCGATCAGTCGGGCTGCTGCGAAACCTTCACCAGGCGGCTGGCGGATTGGCTGAAGGCGCAAGGTGCCGGGCTGCGCACCGGGACAACCGTGGAGCGGCTCCTGATCGAGGGTGGGCGTGTCGTGGGCGCCGTGACCAACCATGGCACGATCCTGGCCGATGCCCTGGTCGTCGCCCTCGGTCCCTGGAGCCGGACGCTTTTGCGGGGCGTCGGGGTCGAGGTACCGATTTATCCGGTGAAGGGGGTGTCGATCACGATGGATCGACACGCGTGGCCCGCGGCACCGACCATGACCATCCTCAACGATGGCTGGTTCTTCGTCCTGACGCCGCTCGGTGACCGCATCCGGGTCGCGGGGTCGGCCGAGTTCACCGGCTGGGACACGAGCCCGTCGCCGGCGCGGATCGGCGCGATCCTCGAGCAGGCGATCGATGTTTTTCCGGGGCTGCGGGCATGCGCCGAGGCGCCCGGGCGACGCGATTGGGTGGGCCTCCGGCCCATCGTGCCGTCGGGCGTGCCGATCGTTGGCGCCAACCCCAAGCCGGGCCTGTGGCTCAATGTCGGCCATGGTCACCTGGGGTGGACCATGGCCGCGGGCAGCGCCGAGCGGCTCGTGTCTGCCATCGGTGGCCGCGACGCGAAC
Source organism: Thioalkalicoccus limnaeus (assembly GCF_041197575.1). Classification (NCBI taxonomy): domain Bacteria; kingdom Pseudomonadati; phylum Pseudomonadota; class Gammaproteobacteria; order Chromatiales; family Chromatiaceae; genus Thioalkalicoccus; species Thioalkalicoccus limnaeus. The sequence goes on from NZ_JBDKXB010000033.1 coordinate 20,484, forward strand.
CGCCTCGGCGGGGTATGAGAGCAGCACGGTGCGGTGAGCTGGCGAGCGGCACCGGGCGCGAGTCTCCGATGTCGGGATGTGCTGCGCTTTCCCGACCTGCGGGGTTTGCCAGATCCGGCACGGTGGGCGTCCACGACAATCGCCGTGGCAGCCAGCGCCGTGTCGGTAAACAGAAGGACCCACAGGTCGGCTTTTCACGGTAAGCTTTCGCCCTGATTCTGTCGTTTGCCGAAACCGAGCGAGGGTCCGGTATGTCCGAGAAGGCTACGTTGAGCGTGGGCGATGCGCAGTACGAGTTTCCGATCGTCGAGGGAAGCGAAGGCGAGCGGGCGATCGATATCCGTGCTTTGCGGTCCCAAACCGGCCTGATCACGCTCGATCCAGGCTATGGGAACACCGGGAGCTGCGAGAGTGCGATCACCTTCATCGACGGGGAACAAGGGATCCTGCGGTATCGCGGCATTCCCATCGAGCAGTTCGCCGAACAACCGAACTTCGTCGAGGCGGCCTGGTTGTTGATCTTCGGTCGTCTCCCGACGCACGACGAGTACCGTGGTTTCGCCGCGGATCTGACTCGGCATGCCGATCTGCACGAGGGCATGAAGCACCATTTCGAGGGGTTCCCGCGCTCGGCACCGCCGATGGCGATCCTGTCGGCGATGATCAACGCCCTGTCGTGTTTTCATCCGGAACTCTTCGAGCTCGAGGATCCCGAGCGGTTCCGGATGGCCGCGGCCCGGCTGATCAGCAAGATTCGCACGATCGCCGCCTATGCGTATCGACACTCGCGCGGTCTGCCCTACATCTACCCGGATCCGCAGTTGCGCTATGTGCCGAATCTGCTGCACATGATGTTCTCCCACCCATATCGGCAGTGGGACTGCGACGAGGCGGTCTGCGAGGCGCTGAATCTGGTGCTGATCCTGCACGCCGATCATGAGCAGAACTGCTCGACCTCGACGGTGCGCATGGTGGGATCGAGCCGGGCCAACCTGTTTGCCTCTTGTGCTGCCGGGGTCTGCGCGCTGTGGGGACCCTTGCATGGCGGTGCCAATGTCGAGGTGATGCAGATGCTCGAGCAGATCCACACCGGCAATCTGACCGCCGAAGAGTACGTGCGGCTCGCGAAGGATCGCGACAGTCAGGTGCGCCTGATGGGCTTTGGCCACCGTGTCTACAAGAACTTCGATCCACGTGCCCAGATGCTGGGGCGGGTCGTCGAAGGATTGCTGACGCGGCTCGGACGCGAGGATCCGTTGCTCGACATCGCCCGGCGGCTCGAGGAGATCGCGCTGGAGGATCCCTACTTCATCGACCGCAAACTCTATCCGAACGTCGACTTTTACAGCGGGATCATCCTGCGTGCGATCGGCATACCGACGAACATGTTCACGGTGTTCTTCGCGATCGGGCGTCTGCCCGGCTGGATCGCACACTGGTGGGAGCAGAACCAACAGCTAGACAACCGGATCGCTCGTCCCCGGCAGGTCTATGTCGGAGAGCGGGAGCACGCCTACCTGACGATGGGCCAGCGTTTCTGACGGCGGCGAGCTCCGTCATCGCGCTCGTCGACTGCTTACCGGGCGAGGTCGGTTTTCCGTTGACGACGGCGGAAGATTCGGACTCTGATGGTCCGTACCTGGTGCGTGAGCTCGGTCGTGGCGATGGGGCCGCTTTGGCCAGATCGTCTCGAGTCGCGCATCCCGTCACGGATCCGGAGATATGAAGCCAACACCGCGTCTCGACTATATCGTCGATTTGGCCCGCTGCCCCGAACTGCCCGAGGACAGCCCCGCGATGGCGGAGGCCTACCGCGAGACGAGCCGCCGCATCGATCGATTATCGGGGTGGCGGACGAAAGACCTGTTGCTCGGGTTGCTGATCGAGCTGGAGCGCCTCGATCGGTCGGCGTTGGCGCCCGATCAGCGCTTCGAAATCCTGCAACGCCTGACGCCGTTGGTGCGCCGCGTCATTGCGCGAACGCCGAGACCTCAGAAGGCACGGGTCGGTGACCCCCCCGGCGCCTCGACGCTGACCTTGGAGCAACGTCTCTTTCAGGTGTTGGTGCTGAATCATCAGCGGCTCTTGAGGGATCTCGACCGGCCGCGATTCCTGGCGTCCGATGCAGGCTCGCGGTGGCGTGACTGGACCCAGCGTCGTCTGATTCGCTATCTTGGGCGGCAGATCCTCTATGCGGCCATGACCGCGCGTGCGGTCCCGCGGCACACCTGGCGAGACCTGCATGATCTGTTCGTCTATCTCGTGCGGCGCGCTAACCTGAGCATTCGGCGGTCGAGGGACGATCCGCAGGCGCCACGCGATGCCTATTTCGAGGTGGCCTACAAGCGCAGTCTCCTCGCTGGGCTGCTCGATAGGCTGGGATCGCGGCCGGCTCTCGATCGGAGCTCGCTGCCGGATTTGGGCCGCTGGGCGCTGGAGTCCCTTCTGATGGATCCCGCTGGCCTGGTCGGACGCGATCGCCTGATCCTGGTCGATGTCACGCGTGATCAGCCGCCGTGCCTGATCGCCGGTTCTTTGGACGCCCCCTTTCCCGGTTGGGTTCTGGTCCCGCCCGAGCCCTTCCTCCGGCGCCTCGATCCGGTGCGACGCTTCGCGTCTTGACAGACCCGACCGATCGGCTTCGGTGCGGAGATCCTCATCCCCCCGAGTAGTGGCAAGTCAGGGCGGCCTTTGGCGGTTCGAGGCCGATAACGAGCACTGATTTGACACGAATGAAACTGATTCGCGATGATATGCCCAAGACGAGGTGGCGGGGCCGATTCCTGGGCCCGCTGCCGTGCGGCGGTCGGAGAAATACCTTACGCGGGAGGGAGTGCTGGAAATGAATGAGTCGTCTTATCGAGGTCAAGGACAGGGACCGGAGGGGGTTGCTGGGACGGGGCCGGGCGGCGACGGGATGGGCGCCGCTGCTGGTCCGCAAGCCGCTGGCGCGGGGCCGGACGCCGGTTCCTATTACCAGACTCCCCGGTCGCAGGGCGCCGCTCAAACCGCCGGGGCCGGGCGGGCTCCCGGCGACGCCGCGATGGGCGGGTTTCCGAACCATGGCTACGGCGGTCAGCCCCCGGCTGGGATGATGCCGCCGGGGGTCGGTCCGGCCCCGTGGCCGGCACCGCCCCAGGGTGGCTATCCATATCACCCGCCTTATCCGTATCCCTACCACTATCCGTACGGCCCCTATCCACCAGGCCCGGCACAAGGCTACTACTACGGCGGTGGCACGGGCCCTGGACCGCAGGCCGGTCAAACGGCTGGCATGGGTGGCTTGGTCGATGAGCTGGCCAATGGTGGTAGTGGCCTCTCGAGCCTCTCGAAGATGCTGAATCTCGACGATGGGGAGTTCTGGAAAGGCGCGCTGGTGGGTGCGGCGGCGGTCTTGCTGTTGACGAACGAGTCGGTGCAGTCGGCCCTGTTCAAGGCCGGAGCCCAGGCCACCGGGGCGGTCAAGACCGGGGTCGATAAGGCGAAGGAGACGGCGGTCGGGTTGAAGGAACGATTCGCGGAGGCCCGATCCGATGACTGATTATTATCGTTATCCCTCCTCTTATCCCTATCCTCATGGCGCGGTTCCCTACGATATCGAGCCCGCGGGTGACAATCGTTGCAGTAACCTCGTGCGGCTGGCCGCGCTCGGCGCCGTCGTCGGCGGAGCGGTAGCCGCGGCCTCGAACGTCGGACGGTTGCAACGCGCCGAGATCGATATCAATCGGGTACTGGTCGACACCGCGAAGACCGCGGCGGCGAGTGCAGTGGCCACGGCCGTCGCCGGTGCGGCGGCCAATGCGGTTGCCGAGCAGGGGCTGACACGGCTCGGTGTGATGTTTGCCGCGGGGGCGGCAGTCCTCTACGGGTTCGAGCGTTGGCAATCGCCGTATGATAGCGATGAGGTCGATTATGTCTGACTACGGTCAACGTCACCGTCATGGGGTCACCAAACACTTGGTCGAAGGTGTCGGCGGCTTTCTGGTCGGCAGCGCGCTGGTGCTGTTGGCCAAGCGATTGCTGGGGTCGCGGCCGGCTGGACGCGCGTCTGGCGAGCATCGCAAGGATCCCGAGGCTCCACCGGTCGTTCCGGCCGGCCACGAACGCTGAACGATCCTCGACATCCCCGTTGGCCATGAGGTCGCCCGATCCGCTTCGTTCGGGCGCGCCTACCGGCTGAGAATCCTCTGTGGAGTTTACCGATGAGCATGCATTATCCGCCTCACGTCCCCCCTTATCCGGTTGATCGACAGGCCCAGGGGCAAGGCCCGATGGGGTCGTATCATCAGTCCCAGTTCCAGCATCCAGGGATGGCGCCCGGTGCGATGGGCCAGCCTGGTTTCGGACCACAAGCCTACCAAGCACCGGGTTACCAGGCCGGTTACTTCCCTAACTCGGCCTATGCCCCGCGTACCAGCGCGCCTTTTTTCAATCTGTCCAACGATCGTTTCGTCAAGGGCGTACTGATCGGTGCCGCTGCCACCTATCTGCTGACCAACGAGAACGTCCAGCGCTCGATGATCAAAGGTGCCGTGCGGATCTGGTCGATGCTGCAAGGCGGCGTCGAAGAGATCAAGGAGCGCTTTCAGGACGCCGAGGCGGAGCTGCACCACGAGGCCGAGCGTCGCGGTTCCGGTTCCGATATCTGACGACCGGTCGCGCCACAGGGCGGGCGGCGATCGTCGTGATCAGCGGTCGGTCGCGGCTGCGTTGCAAGGAGTCTAGGGCGTGCCCATCGACGAGTATCGAGTCGTCCACGAGTTGCGTGGGCGCTTGCGTGTGCGCGTGCCGGCCCTCGGCCGGCGCGGCTTTCCGGTGGATGCGCTGGAGTACTGGATCGAATCGCGCTCGGGCGTGATCGAGGCCCAGGCCAATCCTGGCGCCCAAAGTCTGGTGATTCGTTTCGACCCCGCTCATGCCGATCGGGTAGCCCTGTTGCGGCGGCTCGCGTCGTTCGAGCCGTCAGCCGAGTCCAGACGGGTCGCGCGCAAGTCCGGTGCCGCCGAGATCGCACCGCTCGTACGCACGGGCATGACGCTGCTGTTGCTGCCGTTCCTGCCGCCGGCGGCCAAGCATGTGCTGACCTTCGTCAATGTCGGCGGCACCCTGATCAAGGGCTTCGAGACCCTGGTCCAGCAGGGTGTCAAGGTCGAGGTGCTCGATGCGCTGGCCGTCGGGCTCGCCGCGAGCCAGGGCAAGCATTACACGGCCAATATCACGGATTTCCTGTTGTCCGCCGGGGAGTACCTGGAGCAGCGCACGGAGCGTCAATCGGATCGTCTGCTGCGGCGCCTGCTGAGGCCCGAACCGGTGTCGGCCTGGGTCGAGCGCGCTGGCGAGTTGATCCAGATACCCGGAGACGCGGTCGAGACCGGCGATATCGTTGTCGTCGGGGTCGGCGAGACGATCCCGGTCGACGGCCGGGTGATCGACGGGGCGGCTCTCGTCAACCAGGCGGCCGTGACCGGTGAGGACGTGCCGGTGGCCAAGGAGGCCCCGCGGCGCGTGATCTCCGGTTCGGTATTGGTCGAAGGGCGGCTGCGCATCGAGGCGGTCCAGGTCGGCGAGAACACGACGACGGCCCGTGTCGCCCGTTTCATCCAGGAATCCTTGGACAAGGGCTCGGCGACCGAACGCACGGCCGATGCACTGGCCGACCGCCGCGTGTATTTGACGCTCGGCACCGGTGCCCTGATCTATGGACTGACCCGCGATTCGACCCGCCTGCAATCGGTTTTCTTGGTCGATTATTCGTGCGCGCTCAAGCTCGGTACCCCGGTGGCCTTCAAGAGTGGTCTGCACCAGGCGGCTCGCCACGGGGTGCTGATCAAGGGCGGCGAGGCCATGGAACAACTGGCCGCTGCCGATACCATGGTCTTCGACAAGACCGGCACCCTGACGCACAGCGAGCTCGCGGTGACCGATGTCGTCGTGCTCACGGATCAGGTCTGCTCCGAGGAGGATCTGCTGGCCCTGGTCGCGTCGGTCGAGGAACACGCCAGCCATCCGGTTGCGCGCGCCGTTGTCGAAGCGGCCAAGGATCGCGACTTGCAGCACATCTCGCACGGGGAGGTCGATTACCTGGTCGCTCACGGCCTGTCGGCGCAGATCCGCATCGGGCGGATCACGGTCGGCAGCCGCCATTACCTCGAGGAACATGCCGGGATCGCCTTCGCCCCTTACGAAGACCGAATTAGGCGCCTACAGGACGAAGGCAAGACGCTGCTCTTCGTCGGCCACGAAAAAGGGCCGGTCGGGCTCATTGCCCTGCGCGATACGTTGCGTCACGAGGCCTGGGCCACGCTGCAGCGCTTGCGCCATCTCGGGATCGAGCATCTGGTCATGATCACCGGCGACCGTCGTGCGAAGGCCGAGGCCTTGGGCGCCGAACTGGGCTTCGACGCGGTCCATGCCGAGGTGCATCCGGAGGAGAAGGCCGCTCTGATCGCCGCTTTGCAGCAGACGGGCCGCAAGGTCGCGTTCGTTGGCGATGGGATCAACGATGGGCCGGCCTTGGTCGCCGCCGATGTCGGGATCGCGATGCCGCGCGGCGCCGACATTGCCCGCGCGACAGCCGACGTCGTTCTGCTCGACGACCGCCTCGGGGCCATCGCCGATGCGCGCGAGATCGCCGCCGGTACTCTTGGCCGGATCCGCAACAACTTCCATGCGGCGGTCGGCATCAACACCGGTATCCTCGCTGGCGCCGCGTTCGGCTATCTGTCCCCGGTCGCCAGCGCGCTGCTCCACAACGGGACGACCCTTGGGATTCTGCTCAATGCGTTGAGCGCTGCCTCGCCAACAGGGTGGTCCCCGATGCCGATGCGTCGGTTGGCGCGCCCGCAAGAGACGCCCGCCGATCCGTGACCGGCGTGCTCGCCATTCGCCCGTCCTGTCCCGGGCGGCCTCGGATCAGTTCGCCAGTACTCGGGTCAAGGTTGCATGGAAGCGATCCGCCACGGCCGCGAAGCCGTCCGAGGTGCCGTGGATCTCATCGGCCCAATCGGTCGGATTCGGCAACGTGCCCCGGCAATCGACGACATGCACATGTGGGTCGCTCGCAGCGACCCGGTCGAGCATCGCGTACAGGCGGTCGATCAGATGGCTCAGGATCTCGCGGCGCAGTGGCCCCTCGATGCCGGCCGGCGCAAAGGCGCTACCGAGCCACTGGTCCTTTTTCGCCCAGCGCGGATTGCGTCGGTCCTTATCGCCCCACGGCCAGGGGAAGGGCACGTCATAACCATGGATCAGGATCGGCAGTGTCGCGAAACGCGGGTGGGCACGGATGTCGCCGATGACCTTGCCGTACGCCTGCTCGAGAAAGGCGAGTCGGGCCGCGACCTCGTGATCGTGCACATAGGCGGCGGGGTCGGTCGTACCTGTTCCGGGGTTGGTCAGGATCTTGCGTAGTACCGGTGTGCCGTCGCCGGCCTCGGCATCTTCGCCGATGATGTCGTTGCCGGCCGCCGAGAACAGGAAGGCCCGAACGCGGTCCCTTTGGCGGTTCAACTCGATCAGATACTCGGCCTCGCCGAAGCGCGGCTGGCCGTAGACCATGTTGCGCGCCGTGTCCCCAGCGGCCGACGCGCACCAGACCAGGTAGGGGTCGCTCAGGTGTCCGATGACCTCGCGGAGGAAGATCGGAAACTGAAACCAGCTGTCGCCCTCGGCGACCAGGACCTGGCGCGTATCCCCCGAACGCAGAGCGCGTCGGAATGCCTGATTCCGCCGCCAGCGCGCGAGCCCGTTGCCGATCTTCATCCCGCTCTCGGCCTCGATCTGATCGCGGGTCATCGCCACCCGGTCGGGATCCGGCAGCAGTGTCGGATCGAAGGCGCCGATCCCGGGTGCGAAGGTCGAAAAGGCGGCGATCACCTCGTCGGGGGTATCGGGATCCATCAGCAGTTCGAGATACTGGGCATAGCTGATCTTGGCCATCTCGTCGTCCTCCTCGGTCCCGGTTGCCGGAGCCTTGTCGTGGTACTTCGATCGGTGACACGAGGAATACTAGACCAAAAAACTGGGCCGTGTTAGCGTGGAATTTTCCGCTGCCGACGCTCCGGAGGTGGCGGCTTGGCATCGGTGTTTGCGTCGCCGACGCCTTTCCCGCTTTCTCGAAGATTCCCAGGTGGCGCCGGTGGGCACGGCTCGGCGTCGTCGACGAAACCCGATGCGGAGGCATGAGATGGCGCCTAGTCCCCGCCCAGCGACCTTGACCGACGCGAATGTCCCGCCCGAGGTGCTAGCGCGGCTCTCCCGCGTTCGCACCAAGCTCCTCAAGGCGCGTGGCGCGATCAGTCGCGGGCGGGTGGCGCCGACCGAGACCGAGGATCGGCTGGAGCTTTTTGCCGCGCGGGAAAGGCTGATGCGCTACCGCGACCAGATCGCGGTCTCGGCCGGGGCCACGAGGGATCTTGCGGCACTGCAAGAACGAATCATCGGTCGCGACGATATCTTGCGGATCGGGTTCCTCGCACGCGGCATGCTGGCCGCGCGCTCGGTCGCGCGACTCGTCGTGCTCGGTGGAGCCGAGCACGGCAGCGGTTTTCTCGTGGCGCCCGACACCCTGATCACGAACCATCATGTGTTGCCCGACCCGGCCCGCGCCGAGGCGACCGAGGTCGAGTTCGAGCTTTACGACGAGGGCGGTGTGTTGGTCGAGACCCGGCGCTGCGAATTGGATCCGAGGCGCTTCTGGTTCACGGCGCCCGAACTCGATGTCAGCCTCGTCGCATTGAATGGAACGGCGGAAGGCGGCACCGACGTCGAGGATCTCGGTTGGCACCCGCTGATCAGCCAGCAGGGCAAGATCCGGATTGGCGATGCGGTCAACATCATCCAGCACCCCGGCGGTCGGTCCAAGTCGATTGTCGTGCACAACTCGAACCTGCTGCATCTGGAAAACGGCAGCGACTTGTCGCCATTCTTCTGGTACTCGAGCGACACGGAACAAGGCAGCTCCGGCGCCCCTGTGTTCAACAACCGCTGGGAGGTCATCGGCGTCCATCACCGCTCCGTGCCCCGGACGAACGCCGCCGACGAGTTGATCGACGAACAGGGTCTCGTGATTCCCCGCGAGGAGTTTCTGCGCGACCCCAGCCGGGCGGTGTGGATCGCCAATCAAGGCGTCCGGACCAGTCGCATCGTCGCCGCGTTGCAACAGGCGCAGTTCCCGGTCGACAGCCAGACCCTGTTTCGCGATCTGTTGCTCGAGCGTTGGGATGCCTCGCGGTTGCGCAATCAGGGGCTGGCGGCGGCGTTGCGGGCCGTGCAGCCTGATCCGGGGACCGAATCCCAGAGGGGCACACGGACGCTCGGCGGGCGTGGTGGTGTGACGATCCGGATCACGCTGGACTAGGGCGATGTGGCTTCGACTTTGTCCTCGGGTCTTGCGCCCGTGCGACGCACCCGTCAACGAAACCCCATGACGAATGCCCGGCCGACACCTCGCGCGATCCTGATCGACATGGACGGGGTCCTGTATCACGGTGACCAACCGCTGCCGGACGCGGGCGCTTTCCTCGAGTGGGTGGCCAACCGGCCCCATGTCTTCGTCACCAACAACCCGATCCGCCGCCCGCCAGACATCGCCGATCGCTTGGCGCGCATGGGCCTGCGGCGGCCGGATCCCTCCAGGATACTGACCTCGGCGCAAGCGACGGCACGCTGGTTGGCACGCTCGCGGCCCGGCTTCCGGTTCTTCGCGGTCGGTGCCCCGGGATTGCATGCCGAACTCCGTGAAACCGGCCACGAAGATCCCGCTGCGGCCGATTTCGTCGTCGTCGGCGAAGGCCCGGGCCTCGACTATGAGCAACTGACGATCGGGATCAACCTGATCCTGGAGCGCGGGGCGCGCCTCGTGGCCACGAACCCCGATGTCACGGTCGATGCGGTGCGCGATGGTCGCCGCCTGGCTCTCCCCGGGGGCGGAGCATTGGTTGCGCCCTTCGCGGCGGCGACCGGCGTGACCCCGACCATCATCGGAAAGCCGGAACCGCTGCTCTACGAGATGGCCATCGAGCGTCTCGGCTATCCCGTGAGGGCCTGCTTGATGATCGGCGATCGCCCGGACACCGACATCGCCGGCGCCGAACGGATCGGGATGTGGACCGCGTTGGTGCGCACCGGACGGTTTCCGCCCGGTGCCGCCTGGCCTGGCGGCCTGCCGACCCCGGATTGGGATGTCCCGAACCTGACGGCGCTGATGGCGGTTCTTGAGTCGGTCTTCCCAGACCCCACCGGGTGATCGGTGATCGTGCGCCCGCGACGGGATCCCGTCCGCCTCGGCAGCTATACTGCCTTCGTGGCGAGGGCGATTCTCCCTTGACAAGGACCTATCAGTCATGGTCATTCCGTCTCCATCGCCCCCCGAGACCTATCCTCGCCGCATCCTGCTCGCGGTCGCGGGCCTGACCCCGCAGATCTTGACCGAGACCCTCTTTGCGCTGGCGATCGAGCGCGATCCGCCCTTTATCCCGACCGAGATCCATCTGATCACGACCAGCGAGGGTGCCGAGCGGGCGCGCCTGAGCCTGCTGTCCGACGACCCCGGCTGGCTCGCCCGGCTGCGCCGCGACTACGACCTGCCGGAGATCGCCTTCGGACTAGAGCAGATCGAGGTGCTGTGCGATGCCGCCGGCGCTCCATTGCCCGACATCCGCACGCCCGAGGACAACCTGCGGATGGCCGATCTGATCACCGCGCGGGTGCGCGAGCTGACCGGCGATCCCGACAGCGCACTGCATGTCTCGATCGCCGGCGGGCGCAAGACCATGGGCTATTACATCGGCTATGCCCTGTCTTTGTTCGGCCGGCCGCAGGATCGCCTGTCCCATGTACTCGCCGCCGAGCCCTTCGAATCGAGCTGGGACTTCTTCTATCCAACCCCGTACAGTCGCGTGGTCGTGACCCGTGACAACCGGCTCGTCGACACCCGCGACGGCCGCGTGACCCTCGCCGAGATCCCGTTCGTGCGGCTGCGCGATGGGCTACCTGGCCGTCTGCAACAGGGCACGGGCGGATTCGCCGAGATCATTGCCGCGGCCCAGCGTGCCCAGCAGCCGCCGAAGCTGGTCATCGATCTGGCGGGTCGTCGCCTTTCCGTGGCCGGCGAAACCCTCGCCCTGGAACCCCGCATGCTTGCCTTTTACAGCCTGATGGCACGGCGGCGGCTCGAGGACCAGCCCCCGGCGCGCTGGACAACCGAGGGGCTGGCTGAGCAGTACCTCACTGAATATGGCCGCATCGTCGGCGCGCACTCCGGGGACATGGAGCGGGCCGAGGCAGCGCTCGCTGGAGGCATGCCCAAAGAGGTCTTCGAGCAATACAAGTCTCGGACCAATGCAACCCTCGGGCTCGCGTTGGGTCCGACCCTCGCCAAGCCCTACCAGATCCAGCCAACGGGCAAGCGCCCCGTAACCTGTTTTGCGTTGCAGTTGGATTCAGGGGCGATCCGGTATGAAAAGGTGGAAGG
>NZ_JBDKXB010000034.1:0-28282 GCF_041197575.1 Thioalkalicoccus limnaeus
CGACTACGAACAAGATCTTGGCGACCCTGCCTTCTGAGGAATTCGGACGCGTGGTGCCGATGTTCGAGCGCGCCAGCCACGCGTTTGGCGACCGGCTCCAGGAACCTGCCGAGGTGATTAGCCGCGTTTACTTTCCCAACGAGGGACTGCTGGTGTCCTTGCGAAGCCCGATGGGATGCGAGAAGGGTGTCGAGATCGCGATGGTCGGTTCCGAAGGGCTGATCGGATTGCCTGTCGCGTTGGGGTTTGGCCGCTCTCCCGTGCGTGCCCTGGTGCAGGGCGCCGGCTCGGCCCTGTCGATGGAGTCGGCGCGCTTTCAGGGGCTTCTGGATGCCTGCCCGGAACTGCGACGCGAAGTGGCGCGTTATACCTGGTGCCTGATCGCTCAGCTAACGCAGGGTGTTGCCTGTAACCACTTCCTTACGATCGAGGGGCGCTTGGCGCGTTGGCTGCTGATGGCGACCGATCGACTCTACACGGATTCGCTATGTTTCACCCAGGAATGGTTAGCGAGTCTGCTGGGCGTGCGTCGGGTTGGCGTCACGCTGGCGGCTGGAAATTTGCAGCGGCGAGGACTGATTCGCTATCGTCACGGACACATCCGGATCCAGGATCGTGCCGGACTTCAGGCTTTGGTCGCGGATTGCTATCGAAAGCCTGCCGATGACCTGGGCGGATTTCCAGAGGAGTGAACGGCTCCGGAGGGTAGACCATAGCCGGGCAGCTTCTGCGAAAACCCGTGCAACGCCTCGATGCCGCTCGCCTCGGCGTGCCGGCGCCACTCTTCAAGCTGCTCGACCAGCTGATCTTTCGATATCGCGGAGCGGCGCCAAAGGTCGGTGAGGTCCCGGCGCATCGCGTACAGCTTGCGCAGTACCGGGCTGGCATCCAGCACCCGTTCCAAGACCAACCGCTCCGGTGCCGGCAGGTTCTCCGCTCCCCGCTGCAACCCATGCTGGATCGCTCGGAGGGCCTTCGACTCGCGCAGCCCAAGCATCGCGGCAATGCGCCGTTGGCGAATCTCGTTCCGGGCCGTGCGCTTCAGGCTCTTGGCGAACCGGGCCAACACCGCGTAGCGATGGGTGATGACGGCTTGCAGGGTTTCGGTATCGCAGCGCTGCTTGGTCGGATCGAAATGGATCTTGGGTGCCACGCGGCGTACCCTCGCCAGACCCAATGTCTCGAGAAGGCGGATGTAGAGCCAGCCGAGATCGAATTCCCACCACTGGGTGGACAGTTTGGCGGAGGTGGCGTAGGCGTGGTGGTTGTTGTGCAGTTCCTCGCCGCCGACCAGGATGCCCCAGGGCAGGATGTTTCTGGATGTGTCATTCGGTGCGAAGCGGCGATAGCCCCAATAATGACCGATGCCATTGATCACCCCCGCGGCGAAGAGGGGGATCCACAGCATCTGCACCGCCCAGATGGTGAGCCCGATTGGGCCGAACAGGATCAGATCGATTGTCAGCATCAGGCCGATGCCAAGCCGGCTGTGCCGCGCGTAGAGGTGGCGCTCGAGCCAGTCGTCGGGGGTGCCGCGGCCGTACTGGTCCAGCGTCGCGGTGACGCTGGCTTCCTGGCGATAGAGATCGACGCCGTCGAATAGTACCTTGCCGATCCCATGGACCTGCGGGCTGTGCGGGTCTTCCGGTGTCTCGCACTTGGCGTGATGTTTGCGGTGGATCGCGACCCATTCCCGCGTGATGGTTCCGGTGGTGAGCCACAGCCAAGCGCGGAAGAAATGGCTGGCGATCGGGTGCAGATCCAGCGCGTGATGGGCCTGGTGCCGGTGCAGGAAGATGGTGACCGATGCGATGGTCACATGGGTCAAGCCAAGGATGACCAACACAACGCCCCACCAGGGCAGGTCAATGATGGCGAGTGGCATGATCGGCGTCCAGGTCGTAAGCCAAGAATAGGCGGGTCGCAAGGTCGCTCTTCGTCGTCGAAGGCCGTTTGGTTGGGGGCGGCCCGGCTCTGCTCGCGGGGCGGGTTTCGTCGATGAGCGCGGCCAGTCGATCCAGCAAACCCAAGGCTTCCTGTCGCAGTGCTTGCTCGGCCTGCCGCATCTCGGCCAACGATGACTGTAGCACCGCAGCCAGTCTCGGGTCGCGGTCGATGGCGGTGTTCAGCAGGGCCAAACCGATTCGGCTACTCTGGAACTCCTCGCACGCGCCCAAAAGGGTCGAGAGGCGTCCTGCCCAGTCCATTTCCAACCGCGTGTCCGCCGCTCGCCCGGTGCGGCGTCGACCGAATCTAGAGCGATTCTGGATCATGGTCCGGCCTCCTCGTTTTAGTGACTGCGGAATGAACAGGGTCTCCAGGTGCGGTAACGGACTTGTGATGGGTTGGCGCGAACCGGTCGCCCCCTTTGGCTGGCCTCGTGACCGAAATCGCTCTCAGCGCGGCATGGCGCCGGATGTGTCATGAGGGGGCCAATAGAAGGACCGCTCCGCCGCCCCGTGCGCCGGCACGGTAACGGGTCGGGCCTGGACTTGGCCAGCCGCGTCGACGGTCAGGTTGTAGCGACCCGGCGGGAGGCGGGCGTAGAACCAGGGGCCCTTGGATGTGGCCGTGAGCCGTGTCATGCCCGAGGCATCATCGATCCGCACCTGGATGTCGGACAGATACTCCCCCGAACCCTCGACGGCGAACAGCAGCCGCAGGTTGTACTCGGACTTGATCCGCGCGAGCTCCTCGCGCTCGGAAACACCGATCCCGCCGCTGACATAGGGGTGTCCCTCAGGTGTCGATTTGCGATCGAGGATCGCCCCGAGCGTTGCGGCGTCCGTCTCGGACGCCAGCTGCTGCTCGCCAGGCACCGACTGTTCTTCGGGCAGGAGGGTTCCCTCGGGCAGAACAGTGCCCTTGGGGGCGATGACCCATTCGGTCTGGACCTCTGTCTCCGCCACGGCGAGCTGGGCGAGCGCGAGCATGGACGCGCCGACGATGCAGGTCGCGATGGGCGGCAACAATCGGCTTGTTTTGATTCCTTGTGTCATAGTCGCCTCCAAGTTTAGGCACGGTGTTGAGAATTCTCTCGAGGCGTCCTTTCCGTACAGCGATCGAATCCGACTAGAAGAGCGATGTTTGCGCCGTTTCGTCCTCGGACATCCAAGTCAATTGAAGACGGCAGGGACCCGGCCCACACGGGCTCCGCGACGCCTCAAGGGCCCCTGTCGGGTGCTGCAGGGTTTCTCTAGCCCCGGACCAGCAGATTACGCAGATCGATGATCGCCGAATTCGCGCGGGAGATGTAAGACGCCATGATCAGCGAGTGATTGGCCATGGGTCCGAAGCCGGTACCGTTGAGGATCAGCGGGCTCCAGATCGTCTTCTGCGTATTCTCCAGCTCGCGGATGATCTGTTGGAGGGATACCGTCGCGTTCTTGTCGTCGAGTATCGATGCGAAGTCGATTTCGATAGCCTTCAGGCTGTGCAGCAGTGCCCAGGTGTAGCCGCGTGCCTCGAAAAACACGTCGTCGATCTCCAGCCAGGGCGTCTTGGTCACCTGTTCTTCAGGGACCGGCGTCGATTGCACGGCACTCGGTTCGCCGGCGAGTGCTATATCGAGATGAGCCTGGCCGGTCGCCTGGGAGAGCAGCTGGGCATGGCTGCCTAGCCGATTTGCGACCACGCCAAGATAGGTGGTCAGGTTGTCCGCGCGGGCGTAGAATTGCCCGTCGTCATCCCGCTCGTCATAGAGTCGTTCGAGATAACTCTTAAGAGCCTTGATCCCGTCCCGATATTGCGATTCGGTGGTCGGCAGGATCCAGGATTGCGAGTCGAAATTGAACTTGGGCTCGGCGATCTGCAGGTCGGGATCTTCCGCGGACTGGGTCTGGGCCCGGCTGAATTCGTTGCGCATGGCACGGGTCAGGTCCCGCAACTCGGTCAAGGCACCGAATTCCCAGTTCGGAATGTTATCCAGGTAGACCCCCGGCGGGAAGATGTCATTGCTCAGATAGCCGCCAGGTTTCTCGAGCAGGGTCTGGGCGATCCCGATGGCCGCTGCCGTGGTCATGGTGCCCGTTACCAGGTTCTCCGGGGCGCCTCCGACCAGAGTCAGTGCGTGGTCCCGCACGTCGAACTGGCCGGGCGAACGGGACCAGACGATACCCAGGATGATGACGATCACCAGGTAAGTGGTCAGGAAGAGCCCGGCGGTCCACCACAGTCCCTTCTCTTTCCAGGTCCGGGGGTGGTAGACCTTGGCGACCTTGGCGACCGTCTTGGTCAGTGGTGGTGATCTTGATGCTGGTGCCGCGTCCATTTCAACCTCCTATAATGCACTAATGCACATGGTGAAAATGTTGCTATTCCGAACCTTCCACGACGAGTTCGCTTTCGACCGATCTCACGCCGTCGAGGTCATGGGCGATCTCCAGGATTCTGTCGAGGCTTTGCTGCGAGTCGACGACCCCGCTGAGATTCACAGTGCCATTCGTCGTGGTCACGCTGATCTGGAGTACCTCGAGCAAGGGGTCGGCGAGTATCTCCGCCTTGACCTTGGCCGTAATCATGGCGTCGTCTAGATACTGACCAGTCCTATCGGCCTTCTCGCCGAGCGTGTCCTTAGCACCCTCCATCTTCGCCCCGGTCTCCTCCGCCGCTTGGTCGATCTTCTGCCCGGTCCTTTCAGCAGGCCCCTCTTGTTGACATCCCGCCGTTGCGAATGCGAGGGCGAGTGTCAGAGAGGCGATAAGCGAAACACGCGTGGACGAATTCATGACGTCGTTTCCTCGGTAGATTGAAAGGTCTTCTAACGGCCTTGTCTTAAGGAGCTCACGGCTAGATCCTGCCCACCAGGAGGAGAATCAGCAAGACAACGACCGCCAGCCCGATCGCGCCGCTGGGTGTATAACCCCAGGCTCGGCTGTGGGGCCAGGTCGGGAGTACGCCTACCAGAATCAGGATCAGAACGATCAGCAGGATTGTGCCGAGTGACATGTTCGTACCCCTGTCATTGATATGACGTTGATGATAAAGCTATTTTCGATGCAATCGCTCCTGCTCTGTCGATCGGCATTGGCTTTCCGGCTGTGGGCAGGGCTATCGACTGGTCAAGGGTTGGGTGAAACCTGCCCTGGTCGGGAGCGAAAGGCGCCGCTCGTTGGGGCGAGCGGCGCGGCCGCATGCGCCTGTATCTCAGATCCGGAAATGGATCAGGTCAGTTGTTGTGGGCCTCCTTCCAGTCCGAGACCTCGTTGGTCTTTTCCCATTCAATGACCTGTTTTTCGGCCTCTTCCTGCGCGATCCCATACTTGGCCTGGATATGGCCGACGAGCATGTCCCTTTTGCCGGCGATCTTGTCCAGCTCGTCGTCGGTCAATCCACCCCATGTCTCCTTGACCTTGCCCTTGAATTGCTTCCAGTTACCCTCGACTTGATTCCAGTTCATCGTTGGTGCCTCTTCGGTTGATCAGAGCCGGTGGCTTGCGCCGAGCTCCGGGTTCCCGTCTCGTTGGCCTGCCCGTTCGGGCCGGATCCAGGGACGGGGATTGCCCTGCATCTGTCGTGGATGCATCCGCGTTTCGCTTCGCTTCGGCGCTTGGGCTCGCAGCGTCAGTCCGGATGGGATGAACCCGACAGTGGCGACAGTTTCACACTTCATCGGCCGCCCGTTCTGTGCGGTAGCGTACGTAGGGCGATCTTTTCGCGTCTTGCGGCCATTTTCTTATCGCGCTCGCGACCCCTCCCGCTTTATGTGCGATGGCGTACAGACGACGTGAAGGCCGCTGTAGTCTTCTAGCACTCGATTGATCTCTGCGAGATTGATCTGGCGTGGCCTCGAGCGATCGCAGGCCGCCGCGCAATGTCGAAATGCTCCCGCCACGAATCTGCTTTGACAGGAGACAGGAGAAAGGTCATGCCGTTAATCAATTTAGTCGTCACCCTGGTGGTTGTCGGAGTCCTGCTGTGGTTGATCAACAACTACCTGCCGATGGACGCTACGATCAAAAAGATCTTGAATGTCGTCGTGATCATCGTTGTCATCCTATGGCTGTTGACTGCGTTTGGGGTGTTGGGAAACATGTCGGCGATTCGCGTCGGTTAGTCGCGGGCACGATTCGTCCTATACGTCACAGGAGAGTGATATGAGCGGGTGGAAGATTCTCGCGATCGCGCTGATCCTGTCTGGGGTATTGGGCCTGGCCTATGGCGGTTTCAGTTATACGAAAGAGGCTCAAGAGGCCAGGAGCGATCCGCTTGAACTGACGGTGGAAGAGCGGCAGGCGGCCATCATTTGGTTCTGACCCGAGGTGGCCGCGATCGCGGCCGGCACGCTTCTGCTGTTCGTGCCAAGGGAAGGCGGGCGGGGTCCTGGAAAGATAAGGCTCTGGGCCATTCCGCAGGGCGCGGAGTGGCCAGGAGAATTCTGGTTCACTTCGTTTGTGGCCGCTTGAGCGACGAAGAATGCGGGGTATTCCGCCCCGCCGTAAGGGCACCTTGAATTTTTCAAGGTGCCCTTAAGACCCGGTATCCAGGCCACCGTGGCTGGCGCATGAGGTGCGGCGAAACCTGGGACGGCCACTCTGGAGGTGGATTGATATGGCCATTCGCGAAGCCCTGCTCGACATGAGGAACTATCTCCTTGGCAAAGACACTCGTCGACGAGAAGGCATCGTCGATAAGCCACCGATCCGCTCGGAGCTGTTCAGTGCCGTCCAGATGGAGCAGCGGGGCAGGCGTCTCGCCACGTCACATCCGTTGCTGCTTGGCTCCGGTCCGGATCGACTTCTCGATCGGCTCACCGAGAATGAACGGATTCTGATCGGCGTATCGCAGCTGCTGGTGACGGCCATCGGTGAGAACCGCCGGATCGTGCCGGCCGGGGAATGGCTGCTCGATAACTTCTATCTGATCGAAGAACAGATTAGCACCGCCAAGCGGCACCTGCCAAAGGGCTATAGCCGGGCACTGCCGCGTCTGCGGGGCGGTTCATCGGCTGGTTTGCCGCGGGTCTACGACATCGCCCTGGAGATCATCGCCCACGGCGATGGCCGGGTGGACTCGGAGAATCTCAGTCGTTTCGTCGCGGCCTATCAGCGGGTAACCCCCCTCGATCTGGGCGAATTGTGGGCGATTCCGATCATGCTGCGCCTGGCCTTGATCGAGAATCTCCGCCGCGTTGCGGACCAGGTTGCCGCCACCCGAACCGATCAGAATCTGGCTGATCGGTGGGCCGACGAAATGACGGAAATGGTCGAGCGCGACCCGAAAAGTCTGATCCTGACGATCGCCGACATGGCCCGATCGGACCCTCCGATGTCGAGCTGCTTCGTGGCAGAGATGGCCCGCCGTCTGCAAGGCCAGAGTCCTGCATTGGCCCTGCCGTTGAACTGGATCGAGCAACAGCTCGCCGAGTCGGGCCTAACGATCGAGCAACTGGTGCAGATGGAGAATCAGCAGCAGGCGGCGGATCAGGTGTCCATCGGTAACAGCATCGGCAGTCTGCGTTTCCTGGGGGCGACCGATTGGCGCGCGTTCGTCGAGTCGATGAGCCTGGTCGAGCAGGTCTTGCGCGAGGATCCGGCCGGGATTTACGACAAGATGGCGTTTGCCACCCGGGATCGTTATCGGCACGTGGTGGAGAAGATTGCAAAGAAGGGACGCCGGCCCGAGGCCGAGGTGGCCCGACATGCGATAGAGCTGGCCCAGGAAGGAGCCCAGGAAGGTGCCCAGGAAAGGATCTCGGTTGAAGCCCAAGACGAGGGCCGAGCGGACGCTCAGCGGCACTCAGCGGCCCCGGCCAATGCGGCCCGCGCAGCGCATGTAGGGTTTTATCTGATTGATCATGGACTCCCGCGGCTGGAGCGCCGGGTTAAGGTCGGCTCGCGACGGACGCTGGGGAGCCAGGCGCCCCAAGCGACTCTGCTCGCGTATCTGGGCGCGATTGCCATGCTTGTGGGTCTCTTCACCTGGGGCCTGTTGGCCATGGTCGAGGCCCAGGGTGTATCGGGGTGGGCGCTCCTGCCGCTGGGCGTCGTCGCGGCACTGGGCAGCAGCCATCTGGCCGTGGCCTTGGTGAACTGGCTGGCGACGCTATTGGCCAGGCCCCAACCGCTGCCGCGCATGGATCTGGCCGAGGGCATCCCACCGGAGGCGCGCACCCTGGTGGTGACGCCGACGTTGCTCACCAGCGCTCAGGGTGTCGAGGATCTGGTCGAGGCGCTCGAGGTCCGCTTCCTGGCCAATCGGGACGACAACCTGCACTTTGGCCTGCTGACCGATCTGGGCGACGCCCCGACGCCGACGCGGGGGGAGGACGCGGCACTGGTGCAACTGGCCGTGCAACGGATCGCGGCGCTGAACGACAAGTATCCACGGTCCGACGGAGACGCCTTCTTCCTGTTCCATCGTCCTCGGTTGTGGAATGCGGCGGAGGGTGTCTGGATGGGCTACGAGCGCAAGCGGGGCAAACTGGCCGATCTCAACGCGCTGCTGCGCGGCAAGGCCGGGGAACGCTTCTCGCGGATCGTTGGCGACACGGCCATCCTGCTCGGTATCCGCTACGTGATCACGCTCGACACCGACACCCAGCTCCCGCGCGATGCAGCGCGGGAGCTGGTCGGCACCATGATCCACCCGCTGAATCGGGCGCACTACGACGAGCGCCGGCAGCGGGTTGACGTGGGCTACGGGATCCTGCAGCCGCGCGTCGCCGCGAGCCTGCCCGGTGCCAACCGGTCACGGTACGCGCGGCTGCACAGCAGAGATGCGGGCATCGACCCCTATACACAAACGGTATCTGACGTTTACCAGGATTGGTTTCAGGAAGGATCCTTCATCGGGAAGGGGATTTACGATGTCGATGCCTTCGAGCAGGCCCTCGACGGGCGCTTCCCCGAGAACCAGATCCTCAGTCACGACCTGCTCGAGGGGTGCTATGCCCGCTCGGGGCTGCTGAGCGATGTCCGGCTGTACGAGGACCATCCGGTCTGCTATGGCGCGGACGTGAGCCGACGGTACCGCTGGATCCGCGGGGATTGGCAGATCGCGCGGTGGCTGCTGCCGTGGGTCGCCGATCGTGACGGCGTCAAGCGGCCGAATCCGCTCTCGGGGCTGTCGCGCTGGAAGCTTGCGGACAACCTGCGGCGCAGCCTGGCGCCCGCCGCCGTGACCCTGCTGTTCGTGCTGGGCTGGATGCTGCTGCCATCGGTCTGGCTCTGGACCCTGGCGGTGCTTGGCATCGTCCTGATCCCGGCGTTGGCAACGGCACTCCTGAATTCCTTGGGCAAGCCCGGCGATATCGGCTGGCGCGCCCATCTGGCATCGGCGGCCCGTGCGGCCGGCCACCAATTGACGCAGGCGACCTTCACGGTTGCCTGCCTTCCCTACGAAGCCTTCTTCAGCCTGGATGCGGCGTTTCGAACGGTGTGGCGGATGCGGATTACCCATCGGCGCCTGCTCGAGTGGACCTCCTCGGGCGATTTCCAGCGCCAGCACCACGATCTCATCGGTTTCTATCGGATGATGCTCATCGCCCCGGCGCTCGCTTTGTTCACGGCCTTGGGGTTGGCGATGGTCAATCCGGCCGCGCTGGCGGTGGCGGCGCCGATCCTGCTGCTATGGCTGGGATCCCCGGCGATCGCCTGGTGGCTGAGCCGCCCGCTGAGCGAAACCCCGGTGCGGCTGAGCGCCGATCAGGACCTCTTTCTGCGCCATCTGGCCCGCAAGACCTGGGGCTTTTTCGAGACCTACGTCCGCCCCGAGGACCAATGGCTGCCGCCGGACAACGTGCAGGATCACCCGGTGGCCAGGGTCGCGCATCGTACCTCGCCAACCAATATGGGACTGTCGCTGCTGGCGAATCTGGCCGCCTACGACTTCGGCTACCTGCCGGCTGGGCGACTCGTCGAACGCACGGCCGGAGCGCTGGACAGCATGGCCGGTCTGGAACGGTATCGCGGCCACTTTTACAACTGGTACGACACCCGGTCGCGCCAGCCGTTGCCGCCGCACTATATCTCCTCGGTCGACAGCGGCAATCTCGCCGGCCATCTGCTGACCCTGCAGCCCGGCTTGCTCGCGCTGGCCGACGCGCCGATCCTGGGGCCGCGCTGGTTGGAGGGGATCCGCGATACCTGCGGGATCCTGGTCGACGTGCTCGCCGAGGCCATGCCGGCCTCGCTCACGCGGTTTCAGAGGACCCTGGACTCGGCCATCGAGGGGCGCCCGACCACGCTGGCGGCGGCCCACGAGTGCCTCGCGGCCCTATCGAGCCAGGCCGAGGAGGGGGCTCGCGGCCTGCCTGGGAAGGCGGGCGGCGACGCGAGCCACTGGGCCCAGGCTCTGGCCCGGCAATGCCGCGACATGCTGGATGAGATGCTGTTTCTCGCCCCCTGGCTGGCCTTGCCGGCAATGGCGCGCGAGGAGCACCCCGCCCTGGAACGGCTCGACGCCGGCTTGACCCTGAACCAGTTGGCCCGCCTGCCAGGGCAGGCATCGCCAGTCGCGGGGCCACGGCCAGGCTCGGCCATGACCACCGAGGCGTGCGATGGAGGCGTCATGCCCGGTCAGCACCTCCAGCTCGCCAGCCGCCGCGCCCACGAACGGATCGCCGCGCTCGAAGACCTGGCCCGGCAGGCTGGGGATCTGGCGCGGATGGATTACGGCTTCCTGTACGATGAGACACGCCATCTGTTGGCCATCGGCTACGACGTCGGCGAGCGGCGGCTGGATACCAGCTACTACGATCTGCTCGCCTCGGAGGCGCGCCTGGCCAGCTTCGTCGCGATCGCCCAAGGCCAGTTGCCGCAGGAGGGTTGGTTTGCCCTGGGGCGCTTGCTGACGATCGCCACCGGTGCGCCAACGCTTCTATCATGGAGCGGCTCCATGTTCGAGTACCTGATGCCGCTTCTGGTGATGCCGACCTACGAGCACACCCTGCTCGATCAGACCTATCGCACGGCCGTGGCGCGACAGATCGAGTACGGGCGACTGCGCGGCGTGCCCTGGGGCGTGTCGGAATCCGGCTACAATGGCGTCGACGTGCAGCTCAACTACCAGTACCGCGCCTTCGGGGTGCCGGGTCTGGGGCTCAAGCGTGGCCTGGCCGAGGATCTGGTCGTCGCCCCCTATGCCTCGGCGCTCGCGTTGATGGTGACGCCCGAGGCGGCGTGCCGTAATTTGCAGCGCCTGGCCGCGGCCGGGCTGGCCGGCCGCTTCGGCCTCTTCGAGGCCATTGACTACACGCCCAGCCGGCTGCCCCGCGGACAGTCGAGCGCGGTGGTGCAGTCGTTCATGGCCCATCATCAGGGCATGAGCCTCCTGTCGCTGAACTATCTGCTGCTGGACCGTCCGATGCCGCGGCGCTTCGCTGCCGCGCCCCGGTTCCAGGCGACCCTGTTGCTGCTCCAGGAGCGCATTCCGAAGACCCCGGCTTTCTATTGGCATGCCGCCGCCGAGCACACCGACTTTCGCGCGATATCCAGCGATCAGCAGCCGCCGGTGCGCATCTACAGCACGCCCAACACCCCCATCCCCGAGGTACAGTTGCTGTCGAATGGCCGCTACCATGTGATGGTGACCAACGCGGGCGGCGGCTACAGCCGCTGGAAGGATCTGGCCATTACCCGCTGGCGCGAAGACACCACCCGTGATGCCTGGGGCGCCTTCTGCTATCTCCGCGACTTGGATAGCGGCGCGGTCTGGTCGACCGCCTATCAACCGACGACCCGATCGCCGGACCATTTCGAGGCGATCTTCTCGGAGGGTCGCGCCGAGTTCCGCCGTCGCGACCACGAGATCGATGCCCACACCGAGATCGCCGTCTCGCCGGAGGATGACATCGAGCTGCGCCGGGTGCGGCTCACGAACCGCGGCCGCAAGCCCCGGGTCATCGAGGTCACCAGCTACGCCGAGGTCGTGCTTGCCGCGCCGGCGGCGGATGCGAGCCATCCGGCCTTCAGCAACCTCTTCGTTCAGACCGAGTGTCTTCAGCCGCATCCGGTGATTCTCTGTACCCGCCGGCCCCGTTCCCAGGGTGATGCTTCGCCCTGGATGTTTCATCTGTCGGTGGTGCGCGGGGCGGATGGCGGACCGGTGTCCTATGAGACCGACCGGATGCGGTTCATCGGGCGCGGCCGCACCGTCGCGGACCCACTGGCGTTGCGCGAGGAGGGGGCCCTTTCGGGCAGCGAGGGCTCGGTCCTCGACCCGATTGTCGCCATCCGCTCCAGGATTCGGATCGATCCCGATCGATCCGCGACAATCGACCTGATCTCGGGCATCGGCGATACCCGCGAGATCGCCGTGGGCCTGGCCGAGAAGTATCAGGACCAGCCGATGGCGGATCGGGTTTTTGATTTGGCCTGGACCCACAGCCAGGTGGTGCTGCGCCAGCTCAATGCCACACGGGCCGACGTCCAGCTCTACGGCCGGCTGGCCAGCTCGATCCTCTACACGAACGCCTCGCTGCGCGCCGGGGCGGGCGTGCTCGGCCAGAACCGCCGCGGACAATCGGGGCTCTGGAGCCATGCGGTGTCCGGCGATGTGCCGATCGTGCTGCTGCGGATCAGCGACCCGGCCAACATCGAACTGGTCCGCCAGCTCGTGCAGGCCCATGCCTATTGGCGTCTGAAGGGGCTCACCGTGGATCTGGTGATCTGGAACGAGGATCATGCCGGCTACCGGCAACTGCTCCACGATCAGATCCTGGGGCTGATCGCCGCCGGCGTCGGCGCGCACGTGGTGGATCGACCCGGCGGCATCTTCATCCGGCCGGCGGATCAGATCTCCGACGAGGACCGCATCCTGTTCCAGACGGTGGCGCGGGTCATCCTCAGCGACAGCCAAGGGACGTTGGCGGAGCAGCTCAACCGGCGACGCCCGTCGGAGTCGCGCGCGCCGCGTTTCAGGCCAACCGGAAACCGCCGCGTCGAGCCCACCGGGCCGGCGCGGCCAAGGCCGGATCTCGTCTTCGACAACGGACTTGGCGGCTTCACCCCCGATGGTCGGGAATACGTGATCATTCTGGCCCCCGGCCAGGCGACGCCCGCGCCATGGGTGAATGTCCTCGCGAATCCGTCTTTCGGGACCGTCGTCTCGGAGAACGGGATGGCCTACACCTGGAGCGAGAACGCCCATGAGTTCCGCCTGACCCCCTGGCACAATGATGCGGTGACCGACGCGAGTGGCGAGGCCTTTTATCTGCGCGACGAAGAGAGCGGTCAATTCTGGTCGCCCACGCCATTGCCGGCGCGCGGCGCGACGCCCTATGTCTGTCGGCACGGTTTTGGTTACAGCGTCTTCGAGCACACGGAAGCAGGAATCCGCTCGGAGCTGTGGGTCTACGTCGCCGTGGATGCCCCAATCAAGTTCTCCGTGCTGAAGGTGCGTAATCTGTCGGGACAGACGCGCCGGTTGTCCGTGACCGGCTACGTGGAGTGGGTGCTCGGCGATTTGCGACCGAAATCGGCCCAGCACGTCATCACCGAGATCGACGCGGCCAGCGGCGCCCTGTTCGCACGCAATCCGTACAACACCGAGTTTGCGTCCCAGATAGGCTTTTTCGACGTCGATGACCCGGGGCGCACCGTTTCCGGCGACCGGGCCGAGTTCCTCGGGCGTAACGGGGCGCTACGCCATCCGGCCGCGATGAATCGGGCGCGGCTGTCGGGCAACGTCGGAGCGGCGATGGATGCCTGTGGTGCGCTCCAGGTGGACCTGGATCTTGACCCTGGACAGGAGTGTGAGATCGTCTTCAGGCTCGGCGTTGTTGGTCGCCGCGGCACCGATGACGCCGCCCGCCTGGTGAATGGCTGTCGTGGCTCCGCCGCGGCCCGGGCGGCCCTCGATGCAGTCCGGCAGCATTGGGGCCGTACGTTGGGTGCGGTGCAGGTAGCCACCCCCGATCCAGCGCTCGATATCCTCGCCAACGGCTGGCTGCCGTACCAGATCCTAGCCTGTCGTATGTGGGCCCGCAGCGGCTACTACCAGTCCGGGGGCGCGTTCGGTTTCCGCGACCAGCTGCAGGATGCGATGGCCCTCGTTCACGCCGAGCCCGGGCTGCTGCGCGAACACCTGCTGCGCTGCGCGAGCCGTCAGTTCGCCGCTGGCGACGTCCAGCACTGGTGGCATCCGCCATCGGGGCGCGGCGTGCGGACACGTTGCTCGGACGACTACCTGTGGCTGCCGTTGGCGACCGGTCGCTATGTCCTGGCCACCGGCGACACCAGCGTGCTGGACGAGCTGGTCCGCTTCCTGGAGGGGCGTCCGGTCAATGCCGAGGAGGATGCCTATTACGACCAGCCTGGTCAGTCCGAGGAATCGGCGAGTCTCTACCAGCATTGCGTGCGCGCCATCCAGCACGGGCTTCGATTCGGCGATCATGGCCTGCCGCTGATCGGCTCCGGCGACTGGAACGACGGTATGGATCGGGTGGGGAGGGAGGGTCGCGGCGAGAGCATCTGGCTGGGCTTCTTCCTCTACGAGGTCCTGCGGCGCTTCGCCGAGATCGCGCGCATGCAGGGCGATGTGGCCTTCGTCGAGCGGTGCCAGGAGGAGGCGGCCCGGGTGCGCGAGAACATCGAGCGGCATGGCTGGGATGGCGGCTGGTATCGGCGCGCCTATTTCGACGATGGGACGCCGTTGGGTGCGGCGAGCAACGTCGAATGTCAGATCGATTCCATTGCCCAGAGCTGGTCGGTGCTCTCCGGGGCCGGCGATCCCGCGCGCGCGCGGATGGCGATGGATGCGCTCGATGCGCGCCTGGTGCGTCGCGATCTAGGGCTGATTCAGCTGCTGGATCCGCCCTTCGATACCTCCGACTTGGATCCTGGCTACATCAAGGGCTATGTTCCCGGTGTGCGCGAAAATGGCGGTCAGTATACCCATGCCGCCATCTGGGCGGCGATGGCGTTCGCGCAGCTGGGCGACAGTCGGCGGGCCTGGGAGCTCTTCTCGATGATGAATCCGCTCACCCATGGGCGATCGCCGGAGGGCGTGGCGACCTACCGGGTGGAGCCCTATGTCGTCGCGGCCGACGTCTACGCGCTGTCGCCGCATCAGGGTCGCGGTGGCTGGAGCTGGTACACCGGTTCTGCCGGATGGATGTACCGGCTGATCCTGGAATCGCTATTGGGGCTGCGACTGGAGAGGGGCGCCCTGCATGTCGCGCCGTGCCTGCCCGCGGATTGGGACGGATTCCGATTGGCGTATCGCTACCGGGAGACGCTGTACCAGATCATCGTGACCCGGGCGGCTGGTGGGCCAGGGTCGACCCGCGTGACGGTGGACGGCATCGCGCGGGATGACTCAGCGATCCCGTTGGTGGACGACCGACGGGAGCATGAGGTAGCCTTCTTTGTTTTTCCGTAGCGGTCGGGACAGGCCGTTCGCCTCACATTTTTTGCAGGGCAGGGGAGTATGCGCAGTCACTATTGCGGGCAACTGAACAGCGGCCTGGTCGACCAGGAGGTGAGTCTCTGCGGCTGGGTGCATCGGCGGCGCGACCATGGCGGGGTGATCTTCATCGATCTGCGCGATCGCGACGGCCTGGTCCAGGTCGTCTTCGACCCGGATCGGCCCGAGGTCTTCGCGTTGGCCGAGCAGGTCCGCAACGAATATGTCCTGCAGGTCACGGGCCGCGTGCGGCGCCGTCCCGCCGGCACCGAGAATCCGGATCTCGCGACCGGCGAGGTCGAGGTGCTGGGGCTGGAACTGCGGGTGCTCAATGCCGCCGAGACCCCGCCGATCCAGCTCGACGAACACGGACTGGAGATTTCCGAGGAGCTCCGCCTACGTTACCGCTATCTGGATCTGCGCCGCCCGGAGATGCAGCAGCGGCTGCGGCTGCGCAGCCGGATCACCGGCGTGTTGCGCGGCTTCCTCGACGAGCAGGGCTTCCTCGACATCGAGACGCCGATCCTGACCAAGTCGACGCCGGAGGGCGCCCGCGACTACCTGGTGCCGAGCCGTACCTACCCGGGCCAGTTCTTCGCGCTGCCTCAATCGCCGCAGCTCTTCAAGCAGTTGCTGATGATGTCGGGCCTCGATCGCTATTACCAGATCGCCCGCTGCTTTCGCGACGAGGATCTGCGCGCGGACCGGCAGCCTGAGTTCACGCAGCTCGATATCGAGGTCTCCTTCATGACCGAGGACGAGCTGATGGGGCTGATGGAACAGATGTTCCGGGGTCTGTTCCGCGCGGTGCTCGATGTCGAGCTGCCCGATCCCTTGCCGCGGCTGACCTATCAGGAGGCGATCCGCCGCTTCGGCTCGGATCGGCCGGACCTGCGCGTACCGCTCGAGCTGGTCGATGTCGCCGATCTGTTGCAGGGTGTCGACTTCAAGGTCTTCGCCGGGCCGGCGACCGACCCCGAGGGCCGCGTCGCGGCGCTGCGGCTGCCGCGTGGTGGCGAGCTGTCGCGCAAGGAGATCGACGACTACACGAAGTTCGTCGGCATCTACGGCGCCAAGGGGCTGGCCTATATCAAGGTCAACGACTGGACGGCCCGTGGTCGCGACGGCCTGCAATCGCCGATCCTCAAGTTCCTGCCGGACGAGGCCGTATCCGGCATCATGGCCCGCACCAGCGCGACCGATGGCGACCTGATCTTCTTCGGCGCCGACAAGGCCCATGTCGTCAACGAGGCGCTCGGTGCGCTGCGGGTCAAGCTCGGGCACGACTGCGGGCTCGCGGCGACTGGATGGCATCCGCTGTGGGTCGTCGACTTCCCGATGTTCGAGCGCGACGCGCAGACGGGCCGCTGGATGGCCTTGCATCACCCCTTCACGGCGCCGAAAGAAGACCAGCTGGACCGCCTCGACACGGATCCGGGGGCCTGTCAGTCCCGCGCCTACGACCTGGTCCTGAACGGCACCGAGATCGGCGGCGGTTCGATCCGTATCCATCGCGAGGCCGTGCAGCGGCGCATCTTCCAGCTCCTGAACATCAGCGACGAACAGGCCGAGGATCGCTTCGGTTTCCTGCTCAAGGCGCTGAAGTACGGCTGTCCGCCCCATGGTGGCATCGCCTTCGGGCTCGATCGGCTGGTCATGCTGATGACCGGCGCCGACTCGATCCGCGACGTGATGGCCTTCCCGAAGACGCAAAGCGCCGCGTGCCTGTTGACCGCGGCCCCGTCCGAGGTCGATGCGGC
Organism: Thioalkalicoccus limnaeus; assembly: GCF_041197575.1. NCBI lineage: Bacteria > Pseudomonadati > Pseudomonadota > Gammaproteobacteria > Chromatiales > Chromatiaceae > Thioalkalicoccus > Thioalkalicoccus limnaeus. Next base: position 17,106 of record NZ_JBDKXB010000034.1, read on the forward strand.
CCAGCTCAATGAGTTGTCGCTCCGTCTGAAAGCCAGGACGTGACGACTCCCGTGGCCGGGCCACCGACGGCCGTGTGACGGGAACGCAAGAACTTTGTCGAGGGTTGCATTTCGAGACAATCAATCGTTGGGGCCTTGTATCCTGACGTCCGCAGCGCGCGGCGACAATTGCAGGGGCCTCTGATCGGTCCCCCGGTTCGGGGATCGCCACGGGGGAAACTATGGCCGTGCGAAACGCTTTGATCCTGGTCGAGTCACCCGGGTCACCCGACGCGTCCGCGTCGGAACCGTCCACCTTCAAGCGGCCGGAATCCGTGCTCGTCGTGGTCTGCACATTGGCCGGTGACTTTCTGCTGTTACGGCGTACCCGGCCGAAGGGCTTCTGGCAATCGGTGACCGGCAGTCTCGCGCCCGGCGAGACGCCGCGTGCTGCTGCGCTCCGCGAGCTGGCCGAGGAGACGGGGCTGGCCGGGCGAGGCACCTTGCACGACCTCAGGCATAGTGCCCGCTTTTCGATCCCACCCCATTGGCGCAAAGGTCGCTATGCACCGGGTGTGCACTACAATCTCGAACACTGGTTCGCGCTCTGGCTCGATCGGCGGCGGCCGGTGCGGCTCAATCCCCGAGTGCACCTCGCCCACCGCTGGTTGCCCGCGTCGCAGGCGGCGACCTTGACGCGATCCTGGACCAATCGATCGGCGATCCTGACGCTGGCCGGACTCGCCCGGTTCGGTTGACCGATCGGCGCCGGGCGGCGACCAGACTGCGACCCGCGCCGCGCGAGGGCGACGATTGCGATGCCTTGGCGATCGTCCATCCGGGGCCGTCGAGGGGTCCTCGCGGGTCTCTGTCGTGATGGTGGTGCGGGGTCTCAGCGCCGCCAGTTCGCGAGCGACAGCGTGCCGGATTCCTCGAGTGTCAATAGACGGGTGAGGCCGCCTGTGCTCAGACGCGCCCGCAACCGGTAGTCGATCTCGTCGCTGGGGCTAGTGGCCAGGATCTGCTGGAACAGCAAGACGCCGCTGATCAGATCGACGCCAGCCTGAAGTTCGACGGTCGATTCTCCGAAGGCTGGTACGGTCTTCAGGTCCCTGGCCACGCCGGTGATCAGTCGCTGCCCGGCGAGGGCCACGTCGTAGCTCAACCCCGTCAACGGCAGCGGGGCTGGGTTCGGGTTCACGACCCGCAGACCGAGCGCGAAACGCGGTGCCAATCCCTCGGACGGCAACAGTCGAAATGAATCCAGCATGACCGCCGGTGGTTCATAGTCGGATCGCAGGCTGGCACAGCCGGCCACCAGGACAGCGGCCATTCCCGCCAGGAACCACCGTCGCGAGCGACCTCCGATCCGGGCGTAAGGGAAAGTCTTCATCGGGATATCGTTCATCGATAAGTCCGCCCGCCAGTCGGCGTGTTCCAGGGCCGTCCGAGAAAGAGGTAGATCGCGTCGTATCCACCGTCGGCCTGGCCATAACCCAGGTACAGGGGGCCGATCGGCGTATCGGCCCCGACGAAGAGGCTCCCGCCGACACGCAGGCTGTCGAAGCCGATGTCCGATCGTTCGGCCCAGACGTTTCCGGTTTCCAGCGAGGCCCCGGCGTAGGTTCTGATGAAGCCGGTGCCGAGTTCGCGCAGGTACAGGGTCCTGGCTAGGCCCATATTGGCGCCGGCCAGCTCCAACTGATTGAAGCCGGAGAGGTTGACGAAACCGCCGAGGCGGAACAGGGATTGGGGTACGGGATCGCCGCCGACGTTGCCGGCGAACGACAGGCCGGTCAGCAGGCTGTTGCGGCCCCAGCCGCGGCTGTGAAGCAGCCCGAACCCGGCTTGATCAAAGTCGTCGGACGCGCCGAGCGCGCGGCGTGAGGTTAGCGCGAAGGCACTCCCGAACCAGCCGTTCCTTGGAAAACTCGGGTTGTCGAGGGTATCGAGCTGAAACGACAGCGTCAGCTCACCGGCGTCGAAGTTGTAACCGGCGAAGCCCGGATCGCCGGAACGCAGATCAGCGTCTCCGGCGTAGCGGCCGTAACGCAGTCCGAGGCGGCCCCAGTCCCCGAGATTGCGTCCGAACTCGAGCGACCCGCCGATGCGGGTCAATAGGTACTTCGCGCTCGGTCGATCGGACTCGCTGGGGTCGAACAGGGTCAGGCTCTCGGTCACGTAGCCGGCGCCGGCCTCCAGATACCAGCGTTCGCGCGGATCGAGCGGCTGATAGAACTCGGTCAGCAGGCCTGGTTCCTCGCCGCCGGTCAGCAGGGTTCGCCACTCGGCATTCAACGGGTTGACCGGGGCCATCGTGTAGGCGAGTCCGACGTTGAACCAGGAATTGCCGCCGGACGCCGAGGACAGCTCCATGCCGGCCTGCAACGAGCTGGTGCCCCAGGATTTCTCGGTTGCCGTGACGACGAGTTCGGTTTCGCCATCCGGCGCGTCCGAGACGCGATAATGCACGGTTTGGAAGTTGTCCTGATCGATGATGCGGTCCAGTTGCGCTTCCAATGCCTGCGTATCGAGCGGTTCGCCAGGTGGCACATCCAGGCGTTCGGCGATCAGGCGATCGTCGAGTCGCGAGCGGTTCTCGATCCGCACGCGATCGATGATCGGGGCGGACCGGTCCAGCGGTGACGGGTCGGCGGTGGCGAAGGACACCGCGGTGGCCCGGCTGACCGCGGCCAGTTCGGTGTGTTTGGCCGAGGCGCCTTGTTCGCCGATCGCGATGGCCTCCAGCATCCTGGTGAAATCGGCCGATTGCACACGACGCTCGAGCGGCGGCACGATCAGAACATCGCGCTCAGTCAAGGTCGCGATCTCTTCCTGCGTGTTGCGCCAGGTCACCAGGCTCGACACCTGATCGAGCATCTGCAAGACATTGTTGATCTCGGAACGATCGCGTCGCGGGCCGCCCACGTCGACGGCGATCACGATGTCGGCACCCATCGCGCGAACGACGCTGATCGGCAGATTCATCGCCAGACCGCCGTCGACCAGCAGCCGGTCGTCGAGTTCCACCGGCGCGAACGCGGCCGGCACGGCCATGCTCGCGCGGATCGCCGTCGCGAGATCCCCATTGTCGAGGATCACCGCCTCGCCGGTGACCACATCGGTGGCGACGGCGCGAAAAGGGATCGGCAGCGCGTCGAAGTCCTCGACTTGCCGGGCCGGCAGCGTATAGCGGCGCAGCGCGAGGTCCAAGCGGTGGCCCTGGATCAGGGCCGGCACCAGGTTGACGCGCCGCTCCCGCTCATCGACGCCGGGGCGGGCCTTGATCAGGAAGGTACGGTCGTCGAGCTTGCGGCGCATTCGGCGCTCTGCGCGCGGCGGCTCATCCTGAAAGATCGCGGCCCAGTCGATCTCCTCGATCGCGGCCTCGATCTCGGTCGGCGACAGGCCCATCGCGTAGAGCCCGCCGACGACCGCGCCCATCGAGGTCCCGGCGACGTAGTCGACGCGGATGCCGAGTTCCTCGATGACCTTGAGGACCCCGATATGGGCGGCCCCACGTGCACCGCCGCCGGACAGCGCGAGCCCGATCGTCGGGCGTTCGTCGGCGACCACCGGGTCGGCGGGCAACAGGAGTCCCGCAAGGATCGGAAGCAGCGCGACGAGACCAAGGGCGCGTCGACCCGACATGGAAAACATCACTTTGAATCTCTCTCTGAAGCGATCTGCTGCTTCCCTAGACGTCAGGGGAGCATCATCCCGCGGATCGTGAAGAACAAGAGCGCGGCCATCAGCGCCGAGGCCGGAACCGTGATGAGCCAGGCCGCGACGATCTTGAACACTTGCGAGCGCTTGACCAGTTCGTGACGATACACCTTCTTGAGCCCTTTGCGCTCGGTCTTCGAGAAGTGAGCTGGGTCGAGCTGACGCTTCGACTTGCGTTTGAGCTCACGCAGCATCATGCCCTTTTCCTGGATCGAGACGCGCGAGAAGCGATCCATGAAGGCATCGATCGCTACCTGGTCTCCTTCGGGGTGGTGGGTCTTGATGTCGGCCAGCATCCGGGCATAGTTGCTCTTGAGGAACTCGCGCAGGAAGCCGACACCGAACACGGCTCCGACCGCAACGTGGGTCGTGCTGACTGGAATGCCGAGCTGACTGGCGATGATCACGGTGATGGTTGCCGCCATCGCGATGCAAAAAGCACGCATCTTGTCCAACTCGGTGATCTCCGAGCCGACAGTCCGGATGACCTTGGGACCGAAGAGGGCCAGTCCGAGCGCAATGCCGAGCGCGCCGACGACCATGACCCATAATGGGATCGGCGCCGCCTGTGCGATGGTGCCGGTGCCGGAGCCAACGACCTCGACGATTGCGGCCAGAGGCCCTACGGCGTTGGCGACGTCGTTGGAACCGTGGGCGAAGCTCAGCAGGGCCGCGGCGAAGATCAAGGGCACCGTGAACAACTGATTGACGCCCGCTTTGGAGTTCGCGATCCGTTGCGATTGTCTGGCCACCAGCGGTTTGACGACGGCGAAGACGAGAAGCGCCACCGCCATGGCGAAGGTGGCCGCGCTCAAAGGCGTCACCGCGATGATCCGATCGAGGCCCTTGAGCATCAGATACATCGAGAAGGCAAAGGCCATCGTCGCGACCAGATACGGGACGGTTCGCCGAGCAGCCCCGGCCAGGTCCGTCTGGTAGGTGATGGTGCGCTTGATCAGGTAGAGGAAGCCAGCCGCGATCAGTCCACCCATCATCGGCGAGATGATCCAACTGGCGGCGATCCTCCCGACCGTATCCCAGTTCGCGATGGCCAGACCGCTGGACGCGATCCCGGCCCCGAGCACCGCGCCGACGATCGAGTGCGTCGTCGACACCGGCGCGCCCATGATGGTCGCGATGTTGAGCCAGATCGCCGCGGCGAGCAGTGCGGCCATCATGACCCAGACGAAGGTGTCGGGGTCCGGGATCAGATTCGGGTCGATGATGCCGCTGCGGATCGTGCCGACGACCGCACCTCCGGCGATGATCGCGCCGGATGCCTCGAAGATCGCCGCGATGATCAGGGCGCCACCGAGGGTCAGGGCCTTGGAGCCGACCGCCGGCCCGACATTGTTCGCGACGTCGTTCGCACCGATGTTCATCGCCATGTAGCCACCGATCATCGCCGCGATGACGATGAAGAGGCCACCGGTGTGTCCATCGACTCGCACGGTCGTGTAGAGCATGACGCCGATGATGAAGAGCAAGGCCATGCCCAAACGGAAGAGCTCGATCCGGCCACGTCTCGTTGCCTTTTCGATCTCTTTGATGTGTAACAGATCCATACCGCCCCCGTCGTGAAGATCTCGGGGCGCGATTGTTCCAGAAATAAAACCGTAACCCAATGGTCATGGCTATGCGGCCGGGGCCACCGCAGGACGAACAGGGCGGGTGGTGAGAATCGGTGCCGGGTTAGAGGGGTCTGGGCAACTCTCCGAAATATAACTCGCCAGGCTTACGCGGCTTTCGGTTGAATCCCAGCTATCGGTTGAATCCCAACAGATTGGGTGTCGGTGCGGCTTCTTGGATGTAGGTGCGGCTTCAGCCGCACGAAGGCCATGGTCGTCTGGCCGAATGGTGTTGCGGCTGAAGCTGCACCGACACCGCGCATCAGCTGAACAAAATGGTATTTCGTCTCGCGGGAGTTGCCGATGTCGCTGGCGGTCGAGGGAACGTCACCGCCTTCGCGGATCTGTGGTTCCTGATTCGAGTCGGCCGGAGCCGAGAAAGGACCGTGCCGCCTACGGCGCAGGGAAGGCTGGCATCACGGGGTGGGCATCACGGATGAGTGGTGGTGGACGATCAGCCACCGTCCGTCGCGATGCTCATGGACGAAGGTGTAGCGCGCCGGCACCTCCCTCATCTTGCCCTGATCGAGAACGCGGAAGGTATAGATGCCGGCGTCGGTTATCTTGTTGCAGCCGATCTTCACGTTACGCTGATTGATCGTGCCCTCGGGCCGCTTTTTGAGGAAATGCTCGAAGTAGTCGCGGATCTCGGCGTGGCTCGTGCGCGGGATGTTCGAGACCGTGGGGAGCAGCACCGCGTCCTCCGCGTAGCAGGCGGTAACCCGGCCGGCGTCGCCGGTCTTGAGGGCGTCGTTCCAGCGTTCGAACAGGTCCTCGGCGAGCCGCAGCGTGGCTGGGGCGCAGACGATGCACGCTGGTTCCGGTGGTGTGTCGACGCCCTGAACGAGGCCGCCGCGTGGACCGCCGGTGATCGCGTGTCGGTGCCCGCGAAAGGACGCGCTTAGGCTCAGCCGGCCGCTGGAAGGGGTCGGCTCGATGAAACGGGTGCCGCTGATACGCGGACGCGAGGAGGCATCGTTCACCTGCGTTGACTCCTGAGAGGGACGGAAAAGAAGGCCCCTTCGATCGGGGGAGGAGCCCTTAGCCAGTGTCACGAGGTCGATAGGATACCGCAGAGACGTCGAGTTGCCACCCAAGCGCGCAGATGGCGCGCCGCGTGTTGGCCGCTCCCTGGGGAAATCGACCTCAACAGGGTCCTGAGCTGGGCGGTTGCCGGGATCCGGGATGAGGGGTGCCCATGCCAGGCGGGAACATCGAGTGGATCGCGCGTTCTGACGCAAGGTGCGGGCCTGACCGAGGTCGGTTCGGCGCCTCGGTTGCGGGACAACCCGAGCGCAACAAGGAAGGGCTTGCACACTTTTGCCGCGATTGCCTGGTAATCTCCGACTCCCTGGCTTGGTCGCCAAGGTGCGCCAGTCGGCCGCGCGAGAGGCCGACCGGCGCTCCGTTCCCAATCCGCGCGATGACAGGTCTTGACACCATGCTTCGACGCACAGATGCCCCCTCGATGAGCGAATCACGATGCCCCGTTATCCGATCCTGATCCTCTGTTTGACCATCGGCTGGCCCCTGGCGGCCGAGGCCGCCGGCCCGGCCGTCATCGTCGCCGAGGCCCGGCTCGAGCCGCTTGCTGATCGCGTCGAGGCCCTCGGCACCCTCAAAGCCAACGAGTCGGTGTCGATCACGGCCAATGTGACCGAGGTCATTTCCGCGATCCATTTCGACGATGGACAGCGGGTCACGCGGGATCAGGTGCTCGTCGAGATGCACAGCACCGAACAGCGCGCGCTGCTCGAGGAGGCGCAGGCGCGCTTGGGCGAGGCCGAGCGTCAGTACCGCCGGGTCCGAGCGCTTGTCGAACAGGGCTCGGCGTCGGAATCCCTGCTCGATGAACGCCTGCGCGACCTCGAAACCACCCGCGCACTGGTCGTCGCGATCCGCTCCCGTCTCGACGACCGTGTTATCACCGCGCCTTTCGATGGCGTCGTCGGCCTGCGCGACATCAGCCTGGGGGCACTCGTCGGACCCGGTGATCTGATCACGACGCTCGACGACGACAGCGTCATGAAGCTCGACTTCGCGGTCCCCAGCGTTTACCTGACGACGCTGGAGCCCGGGATGCCGATCGAGGCCCGCTCGCGGACCTACGAGGGGCAGGTCTTCAGCGGCGTGATCCGCGGCATCGACAGCCGCGTGGATCCGGTCACGCGCGCGATCCAGGTCCGGGCCTTGATCCCGAACCCGGATCGCCGGTTGCGACCCGGGGTGCTGATGCGGGTCGAGCTGCTGCGCAACCCGCGTGACGCGACCATGGTCCCGGAGGCCGCGCTGATGCAGGCCGGGCACGAGCACGCGGTGTTCGTCGTGACCGGGGATGACGAATTGTCGGTCGAGCGCCGGACCATCCGGATCGGCACGCGGCTGCCGGGCTCCGTCGAGGTTCTAGAGGGATTGGTTCCTGGCGAGCGGGTCATCACCCATGGTCAGGGCAAGGCGCGGCCCGGTGAACCGGTTCAGATCCTCGCGGTCGATGACGGCACGCGGACGCTGCGCGAGATGCTGGAGGCGCGGCCGTGATCCTGTCTGATATCTCGGTCACGCGCCCGGTCTTCGCCGCGGTCCTGTCGCTGCTCTTGGTCGCGTTCGGGCTGGTCTCGTTCGATCGCTTGCCATTGCGGGAATTCCCCGATATCGACCCGCCGGTGGTCTCGGTCTCGACGACCTACCCCGGCGCCGCGGCCAATGTGGTCGAGACCCGGATCACACGTGTGATCGAGGATCGCATCGCTGGCGTCGAGGGCATCGAGACCATCGAGTCGGTCAGCGAGGACGGGCGTTCGGCGATCACGGTCCGCTTCAGTATCGCCCGCGACATCGATGGGGCCGCAAACGACATCCGTGATCGCGTCTTCTCGATCCTCGACCAGTTGCCGACCGAGGCCGACCCGCCGGACATCCAGAAGGTCGACGGCAACGAAGACGTGATCATGTGGTTGAACCTGGTCAGCGACCGCATGACGGTCCCGGAGCTCAGCGATTACGCGCGCCGCTATCTGGTCGACCGTTTCTCGGTGATCGACGGCGTGGCGCGCGTGCGCGCCGGAGGTGGCCAGACCTTCGCGATGCGCGTCTGGCTCGATCGCAATGCGCTTGCCGCGCGCGGTTTGACGGTGGCCGATGTCGAGAGCGCGCTGCGCGCCGAGAACGTCGAGCTGCCGGCCGGGGGGGTCGAATCGGTCGATCGGCATTTCAGCGTCCGGCTCGACCGCGCCTTCGACACGGCCGAGGATTTTGCCCGATTGGTACTAGCCCGCGGGAGCGACGGCTACCTGGTGCGGCTCGGCGACGTCGCGCGCGTCGAGCGCGGGACCGACGAGGAGCGGACCTTCTTCCGCGGCAACGGCGTGCCGATGGTCGGCCTCGGCATCATCAAGCAGTCGACCGCGAATACGATCGCGGTCGCCGACGCGGTCCGCGACGAGATGGTGCGGGTCAACGAGACGCTTCCCGAGGGCATGCAGCTCCGGCAGAGTTACGACACCTCGGTCTTCGTCAAGGGGGCGATCCTCGAGGTCTACAAGACGTTGGCGATCGCGATCGGTCTCGTGATCCTCGTCATCTTCCTGTTCCTCGGCAATGTCCGTGCGATGCTCGTCCCGGCCGTGACGGTGCCGGTCTCGCTTGTTGCGACCTTCTCGGTACTGCTCGCACTGGGCTTCTCGATCAATATCCTGACGCTGCTGGCCCTGGTGCTCGCGATCGGCCTGGTTGTCGACGACTCCATCGTCGTGCTCGAGAACATCCATCGGCGCATGGAACGCTACGGCGAGACCCGTCTGGTCGCCGCCTACCGCGGGACGCGCCAGGTCGGTTTTGCCGTCGTCGCGACGACCATGGTCCTGATCTCGGTCTTCGTGCCGATCGCGTTCCTGCAAGGCGACATCGGCCGGCTGTTCGCCGAGTTCGCGCTGACGATGGCGACGGCCGTGTTCTTCTCGTCGTTCGTTGCTCTGTCGCTGTCGCCGATGCTGGCGTCGAAGATCCTGCCGCCGAGTCACGGTGATGGCAGTCTCAGCGCCAGTGTCGACCGGGCGTTCGCGTGGGTCCGGCGTGGCTACCGTGTTCTGCTTGATCTGTTCCTCGCCCAGAAGTGGCTGATCGGGCTTCTGTTCGTTGCGACTCTCGCGAGCGCGGCCTGGCTCTTCCAGGCTCTGCCGCAGGAGTATGCGCCGCGGGAGGATCGCGGGGCCTTCTTCATCCTCGTCAACGGTCCGGAAGGGGCCTCGTTCAGCTACATGTCGGAGTACATGGACGAGATCGAACGGCGCCTGCTGCCTTACGCCGAGAGCGGCGAGGCGATCCGGGTCCTGGTCCGCGCGCCGCGCGCCTTCACGACGACGCAGATCTACAACACCGGCATGGTCATCATGGTGCTCAACGATTTCTCATTGCGACGCTCCGGCTGGGAGATCATGGACGAGGTGCGCGCGACGCTCGCGGATCTGCCTGGTGTGACCGCCTTTCCGGTCATGCGCCAGGGCTTCGGCGCGCGGATTCAAAAGCCGGTGCAGTTCGTCATCGGCGGCGGCACCTACGAGGAGTTGGCGGCCTGGCGCGACATCCTGCTCGAACGGATCGAGGAGAACAACCCGGGTCTGACCGGCATCGATTGGGATTACAAGGAGACCAAGCCGCAACTGCGCGTCGCGATCGACTACGATCGGGCCGCCGATCTCGGTGTCAGCGTCAGCGCGATCGGCCGCACGCTGGAGACCATGCTCGGGTCGCGGCGCGTGACGACCTACATCGACGGCGGCGAGGAGTACGACGTGATCCTCGAAGGCGAGCGCCTCGAGCAACGCACGCCCTCGAGCCTCGAGAACATCTATGTCCAGTCTCAGCGCAGCGGCCAGCTGATCCCGTTGGCGAACCTGGTCGAGATCAGCGAGGTTGCCGACTCGCCGAGCCTGAACCGCTACAACCGGTTGCGCGCGATCACGATCGAGGCGAACCTGACCGAGGGTCTGTCGCTCGGCGAGGCGCTGAACTATCTCGAAGGCCTGGTCGCCGAGTACCTGCCCGAAGAGGCCCAAATCGACTACAAAGGGCTGTCGAAGGACTTTCGCGATAGCGCCGGCGGCGTGCTATTCGTGTTCCTGCTCGGTCTCGCGGTCGTCTATCTGGTGCTGGCGGCCCAATTCGAGAGCTGGATCCACCCGCTGGTCATCATGCTGACGGTGCCGCTGGCGATGGCCGGCGCCCTGTTCGGGCTCTGGGGCACCGGCCAGACGATGAACATCTACAGCCAGATTGGGCTCATCATGCTGGTCGGCCTGTCGGCGAAGAACGGCATCCTGATCGTCGAATTCGCGAACCAACTGCGCGATCGCGGCCAGGCGTTCCGCGAGGCGCTCATCGAAGCCGCCGAGACCCGTCTGCGCCCGATCGTGATGACCGGAATCACGACGGCGGCTGGATCGATTCCCCTGATCCTCTCGAGTGGTGCCGGTGCCGAGACGCGGTTCGTGATCGGCACCGTGATCCTGTCCGGTGTCCTGGCCGCGACGCTGTTCACGCTGTTCGTCGTGCCGGTGGCCTACGACCTGCTCGCGCGCCGCACTGGCTCGCCCGGCGATGTCAAACGCCGCCTGCTCGATGAATCCGCTGCCGTTGACGAAGCGTCCTCCGGGCGGGGCGGCCGAGAATAACTCGGTATCGGTTTGGCAAAAGCCGGTCCCTTCGTAGTCGGGTTAGCGCAGCGTAACCCGACATCGGGGGCTTTTGAATCGATCCTCAGCGCCGCCGTGTTCCGCCGAACAGCGAGCCCATGACGCCGCGTACCAGTTGCCGGCCGATTTGGGTACCAAGACTGCGCGCAGCGCT
>NZ_JBDKXB010000035.1:0-26908 GCF_041197575.1 Thioalkalicoccus limnaeus
CGAGGCCGTCTTCATCTGACGCCTTTTCAACCGTGCCGAGACACGGTTCGTGAAACCCCTCGCAATCGGAGGGGTCCTTTTTTCGGCGCCCTTCGATGGGCGCCTTTTTCTTTGCCTGTCGCCGCGACACCCCGACATCCGCATGACCTCCTTGCCGGGTTCGGTTACACTCTCCCGTTTGTGGAGTCTGTCGGCGATCCTGCGGATCGTCGCTTCATGAGCCCGCCTGATGCTTTCTCAGTACCTCGCGCCACTTCTCTTCGCACTCTTCGTCTGGTGGTTCAGCACTGGGGTCGTTCTTTACCTCAATCGCCTTCCTCGCCAAACCTACCCATGGAGCATGCTCGGCGCGACCCTGCTTCTCACGCTCTCCTTGTTCGGTCTCGTTCAACAGAGTGCGAACGCCAGCGTCACAAGTGCCTATTTGGCTTTCACCTATGCCGTGTTCATCTGGGGCTGGCTCGAGATGAGCTATTTCATGGGCCTGGTGACCGGCCCGCGGAAACAGCCCTGCCCGGTCGGATCCAGCAACTGGGCGCGCTTTCGGCTTGCGGTGCAGGTGAGCCTCTACCACGAACTGGCCGTCGTTGGCCTCGCAGCCTTGATCGTGTGGCTGACCTGGGGCCAGCCGAACCAGGTCGGCACCTGGACGTTCCTGGTCTTGTGGTGGATGCGCTGGAGCGCGAAGCTCAATCTATTCTTCGGTGTACCCAATCTCAACGAGGACTGGCTGCCCGAGCACTTGCGCATGCTCACCAGCTTCATCAAGAAGAAGCCGATCAACCTCCTGTTCCCGATCTCGGTGACGGTCGCGACCATCCTCGTCGCCCTGCTGATGCAACGCGCGCTCCTGCCGGATGCCGACCCGTTCGTTGCCGTATCCCTGACGCTGATTGCCACGCTGCTCGCACTCGGCATCCTGGAACATTGGTTTCTCGTGCTGCCGCTAGCCGATGCGGCCCTGTGGAAATGGGCGATCAGGCCCGAGCAGACTGGGCACCAGGGTGCGACCGAGGAACCGTCGGACAAGGAACAAGACGCGTCTGCAGAGACCGGGACATCGCCGGGGGACCCGGGCCGGCTACGCGCCCCTCGCGCGGAATCGCATCGCCGGACCGAGCCGCGTCCGGACCCTCCGCCCGCCCATCCGGCGGGCACCGCCCCCACGAACCCGGACACATAGCAACGAAGGAGCATCCTCATCTTGCCCGTGTTGTCTAGCCTGTCACGCTTTCGCCCTGGATCTTGATTTGAGTCAAAGAAACATGTCATGGCATTCGTTAGCGTAGGCGTCCGCGGCAGCCCGACTTGGCGACGGCAGAGACAACCTTGAATCACCCGTCACCGGACTACTGCGCAGGTGGTCCGCGTTCGCCAATCGGCATCCAGGTTGGATTTGCTCGGGGCGGTCGCCTTCTGGTTCGTTTACGACCCGCGATCGTTCCGCGCTGCGAGGAAAACGACGTGCGCCAGACCCAGCGTAACCGGCACCATTTCGGTGTTGCCGCGCAGTCTCTGCGGAGGCCTGCCCTCAAAGAGGGTCGCGGTGACGGCTCGGCTCGGTATCTGTGTCCACCAACCAGGGCTTTCGTCTCCCGTCTACGCCCGGAGCGCCTGCCTAGCCACCGTCCCCGGACCAACACGGAGACCTCGCTATGAATCCTGCCCTGTCCGCCGAACCTCGGCTCCGCCCATCCGAGCAGTCTTGGCGGAACATCACCGTTCTGCCTCGGCCCGACCGTCTGAGCCCAACGGTCCGCTTGACCGACTATGTCGATGCGCTTGACCGTCTCGGGCAATCGCCCGACGAAGCCATCTCCATCTATATTCATCTTCCTTTTTGCGCGGTGCGCTGCCTGTATTGCGGTTGCAACACGACGATCACGCACAGCAGCGAACGGATCGACCGCTACCTCGATCACCTCGCGCAGGAAATGGATCTCGTCGTTCAACGTATCGGCAGCGACCGTGATCTGCTGCAGCTTCACTTCGGCGGTGGGACGCCGAACTATCTCAATGACTCGCAATTGGTGCGACTGATGGAGATGGTCTCCCAGCGCTTTCGCATTCTCGGCGAGACCGATAGCTCGATCGAGTGCCATCCGCGTCGCGCCAGTGCTGGCCAGTTGTCGCTGTTGCGCGGCTTGGGTTTTCGCCGCATCAGTTTCGGTGTCCAGGATTTGCAGCCCGAAGTACAGAGGGCGATCGGCCGCGTCCAGTCGCTCGAGATGGTCGAAGACGTCTACGGCATGGCCCGTGACGCCGGTTTCGAGTACATCAATCTCGACCTGATCTACGGGCTGCCCGAACAGACCCTCGACAGCTTTGGCGCGACCCTCGACGCCGTGATCGGCCTCGGCCCCGACCGCGTATCCTGTTACCCCTACACCCATACGCCCGACCTGCATCCGCATCAACACGCGATCGACGCGGCCCGATTGCCATCGAGCCTCGACCGGCTCGCGTTTTTCCACCGCGCCGTCGACCGCTTCGCTGAGTCGGGCTACACTTGGATCGGGCTCGACACCTTCGTACTCGATACCGATGAGTTGGCTATTGCCCAAGAAGAGGCACGTCTTCACCTGAATGGCATCGGCTACACCCCCGCGCCGACGCGGCACCTGATGTCCTTCGGACTCGGTGGCGTTACCGAGACCGGAAGCCTGCTGGTCAATAGTCCCTGCTCGATGAAGGACTGGCAGGACGCGATCGGCCAGCGCCGTCTTCCCATGGCACAGGGCCGTCGGCTCGACCCAGCGCAGCAACAACGGCGCGAGGCGATCATCGGGTTGATCTGCAATCTCGAGATTCCCATCGACCTGGCGGCCCTCGGCCTGCCGAAGGAGTTCGCTCGTGTTGCGCAATATGCCAAGGATGGCTTGGTCCAGATCGATGGCGATCGCCTGAGCCTTACCGACCGCGGTCGCTACTTCGTCCACGCCCTCTGTATCGATCCACAGCGGCATTTGCGAAGCGATGAGGCCCTCTGGCCTCTGCTACGAAACCTGTAGCCAATGGACACACCCTCAACCGCACGCATCGGCCCAAACGCCATCCGTCAAGTCGCGCAGGTGCTTCACGAAGACGACGAAAGCCTGCCTTTACGCGTCTTCTCGACCGCCGGGCTCCGCCATCACCTCGACACGCCTCCCGAAGAGATGGTCGACGAAGACGAGGTCGCGAGGCTTCAACAAGCCCTGCACGCGGTACTCGGCACCACCGCGGCCCGTGCCGTCTCTCGTCGCGCCGGCACTCGGACCGGCGATTACCTCCTGACTCACAGGATCCCTCGCCGCGTTCAGCCTATCCTGCGACGCATGCCGGCACCATGGGCCGGCCGAGTCCTGCTCCACGCGATCGCCAAACACTCGTGGACCTTCGCCGGCAGTGGCACATTTCGTTTCTCGGCCACCCACCCCGTCAGCCTCGAGATCGCCGGTTGCCCTGTCTGCCGGCACCTTCACACAAGGGAACCCGTCTGCGACTTCTACGCCGCAACCTTCGAGCGGATCTTTCGCTCTCTCGTGCACCCCGCGAGCCATTGCCAGCAGCTCAGCTGTGCGGCGGCCGGAGCTAAATCTTGCCTATTTCAGATCCAATGGCGCTGAGCGCAGCGGGCACTGCAAAGCACGTTCGAGCCCCTTGCTCGCCGCTAATTCCCGTCCCACCCGCGTTCAGTACCCCTGCCCAAGCCATTCCGCTACCCCTCTCCGGGATGCCCTTACCGAGACGCTGACCTAGTGGCCGACCCGGCCAGCGAGGAGCACGAAAGCCGACGACAGGATTTCCGACTGCCTCTCCAGTCAGTGGTTTTTCGCGACTGAACAGGCCGCAACTCCCGCCCCGCAAGGGCAGGCTGAATCGGCCAGCCCGCCTGGGTCACCGGCACGCGCTTTCCGCGCTTCGCCATCCCAAAAACAACAAAAGGGTTGCGACTCGTCGCAACCCTACTGTCGATCGTACCCGCCTTTCGCACCTGCCTCCAGGCCGGACATCGCCGCCCGCCCCATTCGGCCTCGTTTGCGCGGGGTAGAGGCCAACGAAGACTTCGGCTCCGTCGGCCCCCGCCTCCGCTCCGGACAAGGCCCCTAGTAGGGCAAGCCCGCCTCCGCACGGAGCGCCGCCGCCCTTTCCACCAGCGGGGCCGGCCGTCCGTCCGAATGCCAATCGAGGTCTTCCGTCGCCAACAGCCCGAAGTGGATCGTCAATCCGAGAAGAATCAGGAAAACGAAGATCGCGAGCAGTGTTGCGCGCGGATCCATGACACGCCAAATCTTGTACATGAATTCACTCCTATCTTAGTTGCCGAAGGCGCCGAGATTCCCAGCCGCCCCGCAAACCAAATCAGCTCGAGAATGCTTTCCCGGTTCAGATCCAGGGGAAGCGCAAATGGGTCAGTACGTGGGCCAGAACGACCAACGAAAACCACCCATACATGCTCGGCATGAAAATGCTGTGGAATTCCTTCGCTTCTTCGTCGGTTAGACCCGTCAGGTTGTATTTCTCGGCCATATCTTTACCCTCCAGTTCGTGGCCAGTCGGCCAGCTCTCAATCTGCCCATCCAGCGACGTCCGTTCTGAACGAGCTTCGCTCAACCCAATATCGGCGATGATCCGGCCCGGCTCCTTTCAACACCGCGCCACGGTCATCGCAGCCCTATCGGCCCCCTTTCTCAGTAAGGAAGGCCCGCCTCGGCCCTTTCGTGCGCTGCCGCCGCTGGGAACGGAGTCGGACGCCCGTCTTCCCACCAGTTCAGGTCGGTCGTCGTCAAAAGCAGCCCGTGTATGATGATGCCCAACGCGAACTGCAACCCGAAGATCGCAACCAGGGTCTCGCCTGGTTTCGTCAATTGCCAGATTTTGTACATAATTGAATCCCCTATCAGCTTAACGGGATCGGCTACCGACCATGGCGGACAGACCTACACGTCATGTCACGCACAGCCCTCGCCTCGTTTTTGTCGGCTGGCTCGGCGCATCGCGGCATCGCTTCGCTCCACTATCGAGCCGATCCCAGCCCGGCGACCCCACCAACGGTTCCGTTCACTTCCTTTCCATTCGCCGCGCCCGTTGCCGTCTACGCTAGCCTCGGCCCCGATCCGTCGCGAACCTATCCGCAGCCGGGGGCGCGCACTCCGTCGCTCGCTCCCGACAACCGCGTGTACATAGCCTCGTTCAATAAGGCAGGCCAGCGTCCGCGCGTTCCCAAGCCGCCTTCATGACCAGCGGCGCCGGTCGGCCATCTTCCCACCAGTTCAAATCCTCGGTGCTCAGCAGGAGCATGTGAATCAGCAGCCCCAGCGGAAGCAGGAAGACGGCGATCAGCAACAGGATCCCTCTTGGATCCAGGATCTGCCAAAGTTTGTACATAATCTTCTCCTAACACGTAAGAGTGGTCTGTTCGTCGAGCCTTCATTCATCGAGACATGGCCCGCGATGACATTGGCCACCCGTGCCCTAGATCCAGGGGAAGCGGAGATGGGTCAGGACATGGGCCAACACGACCAACGAAAACCAGCCGTACATGCTCGGCATGAAGATGCTGTGGAATTCCTTCGCCTCTTCATCGGACAAGCCGGTCAGATTGTATTGTTCAGCCATCGTAATCTCTCCAGTTCACTAGTCTCGCCAGTTTCCAATGCCAGGGGCCGCGCGCTCCCGTCCCGGTGCCACCGTCGGTTTGCCCCGCGCCCTGACTATTCGGGCCACCGTGCATAGGATCGGTGCCTCCGATCCGAACACGTTGACTAATACGGCAACCCCTGCTGTGCTCGCTCATAGGCCGCCGCCGCCTTCAGCGGGATCGGCCGCCCGTCTTCGTGCCAGTTCAGATCCACCGTCGTCAACAACAGCAAATGGATCAAAAGACCCAGCACGATCAGAAAGGCCGCAGTCGCCGCCAAGGTGCGGCGAGGATCCAGAATCAGCCATAGTTTGTACATAAGGTTCTCTCCAAAGCATCACACGTCGTAGCCGGACTCGCCCCGACCCTTGATGCGTTCACCATCTCGGGATGGGCGCCTGCCATCTAAATCCAGGGAAACCGAAGATGCGTCAGGACGTGCGCGAGGACCACGAGTGAAAACCAGCCGTACATGCTCGGCATAAAGATGCTATGGAATTCCTTCGCCTCTTCATCCGACAACCCGGTCAGATTGTATTGTTTCTCAGCCATGGATCATTCCTCACGTATTGTTTACAGGCTTCCGCCTTTTACGTCACAAACTGGTCACATCCTTTTCCGGAATGGGTAGGTGCAACCGGGTTCGGGAGCCGTTGCCTACTGCTGGTCTTCTCGCCGCTACTCCCCCGGACGCCGTCTAACGAGCCTTCACGCAAATTCGGTTTCTTTATCGCCAGCGCCCTCAAAAAGTGTCGCCGAAGGAGCCCGTCTTGCCGCCGCTGTCGATGCCACGACGATTGTCCTACCCAATGCGGCCTCCGGTACCTGAATCCCCGAGCCTGGCGACGGCGGCGGCGCGATCTCCACCGATTCGGCCGGGCGAGACCCTCATCACAGTGTCCCTCGCGCCGCCACCGCCTGGTTTCGTTCTCAGACCGCCTTGTGTCGTCCTTCGTCCCGGTTCCTTCGGTTCTGTCGAGACCGGGAGCAGTCCAAGCCTTATCCCTCGGGCAACCTTGCAGGTGGAGCCATTCTGACCCCGCGCCGGCGATCGACCCCACCGTGTCGCCGCGGGTTGCCACCTCCCGCTAGTCGGAGGCCACGCGTCGCCGGGGCAACGCGT
This sequence comes from Thioalkalicoccus limnaeus, assembly GCF_041197575.1. NCBI lineage: Bacteria > Pseudomonadati > Pseudomonadota > Gammaproteobacteria > Chromatiales > Chromatiaceae > Thioalkalicoccus > Thioalkalicoccus limnaeus. The sequence continues at coordinate 6,747 of NZ_JBDKXB010000035.1, forward strand.
GCTCCGCCGTCTGCAAAAGGTGGTCCGCCCGTACCTCCCTACAAAGATTAGTAGGGCAGGCCAGCCGCCGCGCGCTCGTAAGCGGCCTTGGCCTTCAGCGGCGCCGGACGCCCGTCTTCCCACCAGTTCAGATCGGTCGTGCTCAGCAGACCCGCGTGGATGATCAAGCCCAGCGCCACCAGGAAAACAGCAATCGCCGACAGGGTTGAGCGCGGATCCATAACTTGCCAGATCTTGTGCATGAGTTCTCTCCTATGCTAACGGGTTGGGATGAACGAACCTTTTCGTCACCCCGACGATTAAGTCATCGAATGTACAGGCTCGACCCTTAGATCCAGGGGAAGCGCAGATGGGTCAGAACATGCGCCAGGACAACCAGCGAGAACCAACCGTACATGCTCGGCATGAAGATGCTGTGGAATTCCTTCGCCTCTTCGTCGGACAGTCCGGTCAAGTTGTATTGCTCAGCCATGGATATACCCTCCAGTTTTCAAATTTGGCCTTGCGGCCGTTACCGCGGCTTCCCCGCGGCCAGGATCGTCGTGACGGTTGTCCAAATTCCTACGGCATCAACGCCCGGAACCGCCCCGCGAATCTCACGCTCCAACCTGCTGCCGCGCCTCGGTGGCGTCGCTCGACCCGGTCGAAGCCAAATCCAAGTCGCCACTCCCTCGACCTTCCTTCGTGCCTCCAGCACAGGACGACCTTCCCTGGTCGATCCCCTGTCAAAAGCCGCCTGCCCCGAGGCCCCGTCATCGCACGCGCCGCGTGGCCGACCTGGCTCGGGTGGTTCGTTCGGACCCGACCCTGGGTCCGCCCGAACCGGTCCTTGACCTCCTAGGTCCTTATTCCTCGGCCTCCGCCTCGGCCTCGTCGGCGACCGCGACCTCGACCGCTTCTTCCGCATCGGCCTTTGGCCCGGACGATGCCAGCTCCGGATAGTCCGCCAGCATCGAAACGCCGAGCAGTGGCTTATAGGCCTCCTGGTGGCACGTGTGGCAGCCGATCTTCAGCGCATCGCCCATCGGACCCCGGGCCTGGTCGGGCAGCAGCGGCAGCAGCGGGTTGATGTACTCGTTGTTCATCTCCCGTACGTGCTTGATCGCATGCCACGCCGTCACGCGGGTTGGCCGGCTGAAGTCCCAGCGCTCGAACGCACGGGCGTCGTGGCAGTACACGCAACCAACGCCCAGCGACCTCGAGATATGGAACATCAGCGCGAAGGTCTCCTCGGCCTTCTTCGTCTTCACGCGGCGCTGGCCAACCGGCAACGCGTCGGAGCCCGTCACCCGGATGTTCTGGTCCCCTTCCAGGAACAGCGACATCGGGTCATAGGGCAACGCCGAGTAGGTCGTGTGCCACGAAGGCATGTTCTGACCGAGCGGCGTCATCATCGACGGGATCGTGTTCGGCACCGGCTTCGACCAGACCCACTCTGGGATCGGGTTGCCGCGGTGGCAGGTGTAGCAGGTCACGCCCGTCTCGCCGACGTGCGCCTGCCAGCTCTCGTTCGCGTGGATCGTCATCTCCAGCATCGCGCGAGATACCAGCTTCGTGTAGGGCGCCTCGGCGGCCATGTCGTCGGGCTGATGGCAATAGGTGCAGCCTTCTTGCGGCGACACCCAGTCCGTCATCGCGACCATCAGCCGGTTGAACTCACCGATGCTCAGATGCCCGAGAACCGGAACGTTCTGATAGATCTCCGAGGCCCGCGGGCCATCCGGGCTCGCCGGCGGATGCGGCTGGGGTACGACGTTCCGCGCCTCCAGCTCCCGCCAGTGCTTCGGGTTGATGACCCACTGCATGCCGAGGCCCGGCGCCCCGAGTTCGTGGCTCTCATGGAAGAAGGGCCACTCGAACGGGAGGTTCTCGGTGTACTCGCACCCGGCGACCAGGGTCGTCGCGCCAACGGCGGCGACCAGGGTCAATAGCTTCTTGTTTCCTGCTTTCATTGCACACCTCCATCCCTCAGGGCCGGCACATAGACACCCGGGTCCCCAACGGGCAGGTAGGGATAGACGGCCCAATCACCGGAGCCTTCCGGCGCTGCCGGGTCAGTCACGCCATAGCCGGGATAGACCGGCGCGATGTTGTGCTTCACGGCCCAACGATGCCAGTTGTCGACGAAGGGACCAGTCAGATTGATCGCGAAACCGCCGCAAATCATCATCAGGGTCGCGAACCAGAAGCCCCAACGGTGGATCGACTCCATCGATGCGTTCCAGCCCATCGTCCAGCGCCAGAACAGCGCCGCGCGCTCCGCCGCCGTACCACGATCGACGATCTGATCGATCTCTCGGTCACCACCGAAGCGACTGACCGCCAGGATGGTGCCACCATGCATCGCCCAAAGCAGCGCCGAGCCGTACATGAACGCGATGCCCAGCATGTGGAACGGGTTGTAATAGAAGTTCCCGTACGACAGCGAGATACCGGTCAACCAATCGAGATGCGGGAACCAACCCATCGGCACGCCTTCCGACCAGTCACCCATCAGCAGCGGCCGGAAGAAGCCAAGCGACAGGAAGAACCAGATGGCCGCCGCGAAGCCCCAAGCCACATGCGTGCCGAGACCCAGATCACGTGCCCGGACATAGGTCCGAACCCACCACAGCAGGATCGACATCGTAAAGAAGAACCCGGCGATCAGCCACATCCCGCCGTCCCACAGGACCGGGATATGCAGGCCGTTACCCGGTGGTGGCGGCTCGAGCGCCAGCCACGGGAAGAACTTGACGAACAGGATCGGGTTCCATTGCACCGATGCCAGCATTCCGATGCCGACGATCAGGAAGGCCAGGAAACCGGCCATCAGCGAGGCCAGCCCCCAGAACCCCAGGTAAATCGGCCCAATCTGCGCATCGCCGATCTTGCCGAGCCAGTAAGATGGGTAACCACCCTTGCCTATACGAGGCAGTCGCCCCTTCGGCAGCGGCACACCGGGATAGACCGGCGCGCGTACCTGCACTCGCGTGAAAATATTGAAATATTGAGGCATTTTCGTCTCCTTAGGCCCACCATGGGAACTTCAGCCACCAAGTCCACCACTCTGGCCACGGACGGGTCCAGAAGGTTGCTGTGGTGAGATTCAGGATGCCGCACCAGAAGCCAGCGCTCAGCGCCAGGAACAGACCCAAGCGATGGATGCCAAGGGCGCCGATCGAATAGCCGAGCACATCACGGAAGTAGGTGTTTTCGTGCTCTGCGGTCTTGACCGTCTCGCCTTTCTTCGGGTTCGTGTGCGACAGAATCACACCGCCATGCAGCGACAGGGCGAAGGCACTGGCATAGAAGAAGGAAATCGCCAGCATGTGCCCAGGATGGTAGTGATAGTTCAGCTGTTGGTAGCCGATGTTATTGGTCCAGTCGAGGTGGCTGATGATGCCGTAGGTCAAACCGTGGCCCCAGGAGCCCAGGATGACTGGCCGAATGAACACGGCCGCCGAGTACGCGAAGATCGCGAAGCTGAACGCAATCGGGATGTGATAGCCGATACCGAGCTTGCGGCAAATTTCGACCTCACGAAGCGCCCAGGAGATGAAGGCACCCAGCGCACAGATCGTTATGAGCTGCCACACCAGACCCTCGCCGAATGGCGGAACCTGCAACAACCCGTAACTGATATCCGGCGGGGCGATGTTGACCAAGAAGATATTCCCAGCCGCTGGGGCCTCGGGCCAAGTGTAGACGGCCCCGACCACGATCAAAAAGATACCCGTGATAATGCACAGCATCGCAGTGATGCCGAAAAAGCCCACATAGAAGGGGCCTACCCAAAAGTCGAAGGCGTTACCCCCGACAAGGGTCCCCCCCCTGACTCTATATTTCTTCTCAAAACTGAGCATGGCCATTGTGTATGTTCCTCTGCTGCGAAGGCCACCCGTCAGGTCGCCTCCTCTTAGCGCTACCGGCCGCGGCGGGCGCTTCCCGTCATTCGCACTCTGAACTGCCTGCGTCTTAGGCCGGCGCCTGATTCGATCCAACCCCAATCGTCATCGACGCCTCCGCGCCAATCTACTCAGGCACTCGACCAAGCACCGCCGCTTACCCCGCGCGCAACCTGCCCCGCTCTTAGTACGGGAGACCCTGCTGGGCACGCTCGTAGGCCGCGGCCGCTTTCAACGGAATCGGACGACCGTCGGTATGCCAGTTCAGGTCATCGGACTTGAACAGCAGGATATGAATCAAGAGCCCCAGGAAGATCAGGAACCAAGTCAGGAACCACAGCGTGCGCGCCGGGTCGAGAATCTTCCAGATCCGGTAGGTGCCGTCCTGCGGGCGCTTGAGATCGCCTTTTGTCAGCGTTGTGTTCATCAAATGCTCTCCTTTACCGTCATCGGGTTTTCTTGTGCCCTGTGTTCACGCCACGTACGGGTGGCTTGGAACACAGCGATCATCAAATCCAGGGAAACCGGAGATGCGTCAGCACATGGGCAAGCACGACCAGCGAAAACCAGCCATACATGCTCGGCATGAAGATACTGTGGAACTCCTTCGCCTCTTCGTCCGTCAGTCCGGTCAGATTGTACTTTTCAGCCATGGATTTACCCTCCAGATGTCGATGTAAGCCTTGCGGCCATTTGTCTCTATCGCGCTGCGACGGAATCATCACTTCACCGATTCCGCCAGGCGAATTCCGTTAACCAATCCTTTTCACCACCCGCGGCCTCGGTTCGCCTCGTTGCCGTGACCTTTTATCCCATGTTTCCGAACTTTTCCATGACCTGCCTTAACCGAATTGCAACTGATGTTCTTGACGGTTTCAGTGGGTCTGGTCGATCAGGCTGCCGGCGCGAATCAGGGCCATCGCATTCGGCTGGGGTGACGCTATTCGGTCTCTGCGATCACCCCGCCGCCTGCGCAACGCGGACCAGGACAACCCGTCAATACGGGAGACCCTGCTGAGCGCGGTCATAGGCCGAAGCTGCCTTCAGCGGAATCGGGCGACCGTCTTCGTGCCAGTTCAGATCCTCGGTTGCGAGCAACAGGAAGTGAATCAGAAGCCCCAGCGGGATCAGAAAAACGGTGATCGCGATCAGGACTTGGCGGGGATCCAGAAGTTGCCAAAGTTTATACATGTGATCTCTCCTCTATTTGAAACGCGACGGCCCGCACATCTTCGTTCAGGTCGCCAGCTGACATCTCGGAAATGGCCGGTCCGAGACTAGATCCACGGGAAGCGCAGGTGCGTCAGCACATGCGCCAGCACGACCAGCGAGAACCATCCGTACATGCTCGGCATGAAGATGCTGTGGAACTCCTTCGCCTCTGCGTCGGACAAACCAGTCAGGTTGTATTGCTCGGCCATGGTTATACCCTCCAGTTTTCAATGTCGGCCCCGCGGCTGTCGCCGCCGGACATAGAAGGTCGTGACACACAGAGATCACGACTGTTTGCCTACCCGGTGAGCCCGGGTGGAATTTCACCTCGCAGGCCGCCTCGCCGCCGCTCTCCACCTCAGGCGATCACGCGCGTACGGTCAGGCCGCCCGCCCTTCCTTCATCGCCACCCGGGCACGGTGAACCCGTTCCGCCGTCACCCGTTCCTCGCCCGCCTCCCTCGCGGCGCGCTCGGCTGCATCACGCAATCGCTTCGCGACCGATATGCGCACCAGGACCGGGTCGGACTCCAGCATCCGATCCAACAGCGCCTTCGCCTCGTCGTCCCATGCCATCTCCCGATGCAGCCGCGATGGGGTCGCCTCGACCCGGTCTAGATCCGCACCGAGCGGCAGCACATGAAACAGCGCATCGAACAGGGCGTTACAGACCTCTTGAATCAGATAGGTCGCCCCCGCATACCCCATGAACGGGGTTCCGGGATGCCGCCGCACGATCGTCCCAGGAAACGAGGCCGGGACGTAAATCGCACGAGCCCCGCACTCGGCAAGGTACATCCGTTCGTTGTAGCTCCCGAACAGGATCAAGGGCGTCTTGTTCGCGACCGCCTCGCGCACCGCGTCGTTGTCGGACTTCTGCCCGGCCGACCGAGGGATTGCAAAGTGACAGGGCATCCCCATCTCTTCCTCTAGAAAATGCCGCACTCCTCGGACGTAGGTTTCGGTCGCGACGATCGCGAAGCTCGCGGTACCGAAGAAATCCTGCGTCGTCGATCGCCACAGATCCCAAAGAGGCTTGACGGTCGTGTGCTTTTCCCGCTCGATGAACGGCTCCGGGTCCAGCTCCAGCAGTTCCCCGAGCGCCCGCAGGAACCGCGTCGTGCTCAGCAAACCGATCGGCGCCTGCAAGTACGGCTTATCGAGCGCCTCGCACAGGGCTCGCCCGAACTCCCGGTACAGGCAGATGTTCACATCCGCATCGGCCAGCCGCGGTATGTCGTCGATATGACTTCCCAGCGGGAAGACCATATTCACTTCGGCACCCAGCCCTTCGACCAACCGTCTCATTTCGGCGAGGTCGGACCAGGTGTTGAAATAACCATAACTCGGCCCGATCAAATTGACGGTAGGCTTGGCTTTCGGAGCAGGCCGGTTCGCTCTGCCCGCCCGTCTCTTGGTGCCGTACTCCTTCCATAGCCAATAGATCGCGCGATCGGCGGTCTGCCACTGGTCCTCGTCGATCGTGCGGGCCAGAAAACGGTGGACATTGCCCCCGCTCGAGACGACGCCCCCACCGATCATCTCCGCAATCGAGCCTGTGACCACGACACTCGGCTGCGTCGGGTCGAGCGTCGCCAGCGCCCGATTCAGTGCCTGCTCGGTACCGAGCTGACCCAGCTCCTCTTCGCCCAAGCCGGTCACTACGATCGGCAATTCGTCCGGCGGCAGCGCGTCCGTATAGTGCAGCACCGAGGTCACCGGGAGGTCTTCGCAGCCGACCGGCCCATCGATAACCACCTGCAAGCCTTTGACCGCCGTGAAGACGTATACCGCGCCCCAATACCCGCCGGCCCGATCCAGATCGTGAATCAGCATGACCGCGCCACCTTTCCGAGCCCGAGCTGTTCACCGCCGGCTTCGTCGGTGAGCCTCAGAGCCGGATGACTGGACGGGAGTCGATCCCAGATACCCGACCCAAGCCCGACGCCGACCCCAGCGAAGAAGGCGTCCATCTCCTCGTAGCGCGCACGACTGGCGATGGCGGCGTTGACGACCTGTGACAGCGACCCCGCACCGGCCGGCCCCATCATCGGCCGAACCGAGATCAGGTTCGTGAAGTACAGGCCCGGAATCGGCATCCGCTTCGCTTTCGGGTTGCCCGCCGGCGTCACGATCGCCAAGTCCGGACGGAATTCCTGCATCGCCGCGGTGTCGTGCTCCAGCGAGGCCCGATACTGGATGTGCACACCCTTCGCGAGCAACCATTCCCGATCCGGGTCCGACCAGCGCGTCCGCGGACAGGCTGTCCCGACGTACCGCACATCGGCGCCGCTTTCGATCAGCAAGCGAGCCACCAGTAGCTCCGAGCCCTCGTAACCGGACAGCGTGATCCGGCCCTTGATCGGCGCTTGCGACAATGCGGCCTTGATTGCCGGCAACAGTCGATTCTTGACGCCGTCGACGCGCGCCCGCGCCAATCCGCAGGCATCGCCGATCGCATCGAGCCAAGCCGCCGTCCCGTCATAGCCAACCGGCGCCGACCCGACGACCGGCCGCCCTGCCGCCTCGAACTCGCGAACCGACGACCGGTATTGCGGGTGGATCGCGGCGACGACGGCGCAATCGAGCGCGGCATAGAGCTCGCGCCATTCGCGCGTCGGGACCATGGGCCCGACCGCAAGGCCGAGCGGTTCCAGCATCGAGCCGATGACGACCGGATCGCCAGGGAACAGTTCGCCGAGCAGCGTGACCGTCGGACGATCCGCGACGCCTTGCCGCGGCGCCTGCACCGGCCCCTGCTCGGCCTCGGCCCGCGCGTAGGCAAGCATCGCCCCGGCCAGGATGTCTTTCGCCTCTGCGTGTGTCGGCACCCCGAAACCAGGCACATCGATGCCGATCACGCGGACGCCGTTGATCTGCTTCGGCAGCAAGCGCAGCGGCACTCCGGCCGCCGTGGGCACGCACAGGTTGGTCACGATGATCGCGTCATAGCGCTCGGGATCGGCGATCTGATGAACCGCCTCGCGGATATCCTCGAACAGCTTGCCGCTGACCAGCGTTTCGGAATCGAAGGGTACATAGCCGACGGTCCGGCGAGCCCCATAGAAATGCGACGTGAAGGTAAGACCGTAGACACAGCATGCCGACCCACACAGAATCGTCGCGGTCCGGCGCATCCGCAGCCCGACACGCAGCGACCCGAACGCTGGGCACATGGTCTGCGGCCGATCGTGCGGGCCAGCCGGATAGTCCGCCGCGTACTGCCGCAGCAAAGGCCCCTGGCCCGCCGCCTCGGTCGCACGGCGCAGCTCATCGCCACCAGCGTGACAGCCACCGGATGCGGGCAGTCGCGCCGCCGACCCGACGCCATTCGGTGCCACGCCGAAATCGGTCGACACCGCTTGCGCGTCCGACGGATTCTGGGTCACACCCTGGCCATGTGGCTGCTTGCTGGTCATCGAGCCCTGCTATACGGTCAAAGATTGATGAGCTTCAGACGTTGTCGTAGATGACTTCGAGAGACGGCTTCGTGCTCCTCCGCTGGCCACACATATCCTCGTCGGTCGCCGGTTCCAACGCGATGCTCCGACCCACCTCATCCCCTTGAAACAGGTTCAGCAACGCCTCTTGCGTCAGCGGACGCGGCTGCACGGGCGCGGCCTCGGCGACCCGCACCGCGAGCCGCTCGAACAGATCGCCCCATTCGTCGCCCGGGCGACCGATGATCTGATAACTCGCGCTCTTGCGCCGAATCCCATCGTCCGCCGGGATCTCCGCGAGGACCGGTATGCCGGCCGCCGCCGCGAACGCCTGCGCTTCCCCGGTCCCATCGTCCTTGTTGATCACGATGCCCGCGACCCCGACGTTGCCACCGAGCTTGCGGAAATACTCGACCGCCGAACAGACATTGTTCGCGACATACAAGGACTGCAGGTCGTTGGAGCCGACGACGATGACCTTGTGACACATGTCGCGCGCGATCGGGAGCCCAAAGCCCCCGCAGACGACGTCACCAAGAAAGTCGAGCAGAACGTAGTCGAAATCCCATTCGGCGAAACCCAGCCCCTCGAGCAACTCGAAGCCATGGATGATGCCGCGCCCGCCGCAGCCTCGCCCGACGTCCGGCCCACCCAGCTCCATCGCAAACGCGCCGTCGCGCTTGAAGCAGACATCGCTGATCTTCAGCTCCTCGCCGGCGAGCTTCTTCTTCGCGGCGGTCTCGAGGATCGTCGGACAGGCGCGACCGCCGAATAACAAGGTCGTGGTATCGCTTTTCGGATCGCACCCGATCAACAGCACCTTCTTCCCGAGCTGGGCCATCATGTACGACAGATTGGCCAGCGTGAAACTCTTGCCGATACCACCCTTGCCGTAGATCGCTATGATCTGCGTCTGCTTCGCTGGCGACGCGACGGACACGGAATCACCCGCGCGCTCGCTTTTTCGATCTGTGGTCATCACCGGTTGCACCGTCTTTAGCGCCAAGTTGCCCCGAACTGTCCGAGCCGTCCAAGCCTTCATGCGGCGATCCTCCAGTCCAGGACCATTTTCAGGCAAGCCGGATCGTCAAAGGCCACGCGGTAAGCCGATTCGGCCTCCGTCGCGGGCTGCTGGTGCGTAATCAGGTCATCGAGCGACAAACGGTCGGCATCGACGAGGTCCCGCACCGCAACCAGATCCGCGTCACCCCACTCGGCCGCGACGCGAATCCGCACCTCGCGCATGAAGGCCGGCGGGAAGGCGAACGACAGCGGCTCGTCGTAGAAGCCAGCCAGCACCACCTCGCCACGCGGCGCCAACCGGGCGATCAGATCGTCCAACAAGGACGCATCCCCGCTGACGTCATAGATGGCTCGATAATCGCGACGCAGATCCTCCGCAGGATCGACGACGCGATAACCGACCGCACCGGCCGCGCGCTGCGGGTTGCGCTCCCACACGACAGGTACCTGATCGGTGACGGCAAGCGCAATGCGAGCGAGCAGGCGCCCGAGCACGCCATGACCGACGATCAAGTCGGGTGCGTGCGCGCCGTCGACCGACAACGCGTGATAGGCCGTAGCCGCCAGCGCCAACAGGATCCCCCGCTCGCCGAGATCCTCGCGAATCGGCACCGCACGCCGACCCGGCACGACCAACCGGGAAGCGGCTCCGCCAAACAACCCGCGCACATCGCCAAAGCACCGCGCACCCGGAACGAAGACCCGCTCACCGACTTGACGCCCGGAAGCCGGCCCGGCCGCTGTGACACGCCCGACCGATTCGTAGCCCGGCACCAGCGGATAACCCATGCCGGGAAAATGCGGCATGCGACCCGACCATAGGAGCCGCTCGGTCCCGGTGCTGATACCGCTCCACTCGATATCGACGACGACGTCCTCGTCGCCCGGAGGCGACAAATCGAGCCGACTCAGCGCGAGCCGCTGCGGCTTCTCGAGGACGACGGCGAGGGCGTTCATGGTCACTGATGATGTCGAGATTCCAAGTTGCCGAAAGGGTCTTCACCCAAGGTTTTCACGCTGGTGTCAGTCTAGCCTGACTGACAGGATTGTCAAGCGCGTTTTACACCCAGGCGCCGGGGTCATGGGCGGGCGACCACCAGCCGGACCAACATCGGGCGACGGGTCGGCAGGATCTCGCAGCGCGTGAAGCCCGCCTTGCGCAGCAGGGCGATGATCTCGTCCGGTGTCCGTGAACGGCCACGCCCCATCGCGAGCAGGTAGAAACCGAAATAGGCGTCGCCGATCGGTTCGGCACCGGGCGTGTCCGACATCGCCTCGGCAACGATCAAGGCCCCGTCATCGGGCAGCATCCGACGGACCGAGCGAAAGATGGCCTCGACGCCGACATCGTCGTGGTCGTGCACGACCCGAACCAACGACACGAGATCCGCGCCCTCGGGCAGCGGATCTGCCAGCATGTCACCACCCACCGCCTCGGCCCGGTCCGCGAGCCCGACCTGCGCGAAGCGCGCCCTAGCCCGATCCGCGACCACCGGCAGATCGAACAGCATCAGGCGCAGGGCCGGAACCCGGGCACCGACGGCCGCCAAGAAGGTCCCCTCCCCGCCGGCCACGTCGAGCAAGCAACGATGACGCTCGAACGGGTAGGCATCGATGACGTCGGACGCGATCAGCGGCTGTGACGCGGACATCAGCGCGCTGTACTCGACGAGCCGCTCGGCGGCCAATTCGTCGGTGCGTCCACCCGCCGCGTACGGCCAGTAGTTGGCCATCAGCGTGTCCTTTTCCTCGCCACGCAGCAAGGCAACCGGATCGTGAAGGTCAGCGTAGAGGATCGCGTGATGCTCCACCATCGCCGCGATCCCGGGGTTACCGACCACGGCCGCGCCGAGCTCCCCGAGACCGTAATCACCGTTGGCGCGCCGCTGGGCCAGGCCCAGTGCCGCGGCGGCACGGAGCAACCGCTCGGCCGCGTCGACGGACAAGGACAGCCGCTCAGCCAAGTCGACGATCGAGCGCGGTCCCTCGACCAGCGCGTCGAACAGCTTCAGGCGAACACAGGCGAACAGGATCTGCGAATAGACGAAACCGGCTACCAGGTCGAAGACCGCGCGGGCGCGACGCTGCGCCACCTTGCGAACGATCGGGACTCCGGCGACCCAGCGCTGAAAGCGGGGACTGGCGATCAGGCGATCACGGACGCCCAGGGCCCGGTCACGCAACGTCAAACGTGCTTGCAATGGGAATCTCCTTGGCGAGCGACGCGGACAGGCACGGGCACACCCGCCCCATGTCAGGCGCCACGCCGTGCTAGTTCCTTCGGAAGGAGCCTCGACACCTCGGCGCGGATCAACTTGCGCAGGTCTTCGGCGCCTGGACAGGGGGGTATCGCGCCGACCGCCGCGGCCACCAGCTCGTCGAGGCGCGCCACGGCACCCGCGATGCCGAGCTCACGCGCGGCGCTCGGACGATCATGGGCCTGATCCTGCCCGGTCGGCTTACCCAGGTCTTCGACATTGGCCGCGACATCGCGGATGTCATCGGCGACCTGATAGGCCTCGCCGAGCCGCTCGCCAAAGGCCCGCCAGGCCTCGGGATCGGCACCGGCCGCGGCTGCACCGGCCGCGGTCGCCGCAGCGAACAGGGCCGCCGTCTTGGCCCGGTGATACTCGGCCAATTCGATCCGCGGCTCGCATTCCCAGGCCTGACCAGCGATGATGCCCGAGGTCATGCCGACCGACCCGCCAACGATTTGCAAGAGCGGAGCCAGACGCTCGGGCGCCGTCCCGACGGCGCGCGCCAGCGTCTCGAACGCCAACACGATCAAGGCGTCCCCAGCCAACACGGCCAGGCGCTCGCCGAAGGCCTTGTGTACCGAAGGCTTGCCGCGGCGGATCGGCGCGTCATCGAAACAGGGCAGGTCGTCATGCACCAAAGATGCGCAATGCAGCAGTTCGATCGCGACCGCGGCGGCATCGGCGACGCCCGGTGCGTCATCGCCACAGGCCCAGGCGACGGCCAGCGCCAAGCGCGGGCGGATGCGTGCGCCACCGGGAAAGACCGCGTACCGGATCGCCGCGGCCAGCCTCGGGGGGCAGAGCGGGCCTTCGGCAGCCGTCACGGCCGCGTCCAGGGCCTGCTCTATTCGCGTCGTCGCATCCATCGGATGGCCTCCCGGGCTCAGGTTGGGAAGTGTCACCAGTGGTTGTCACTGGCAATGTCACGTAAGATAGACACTCGCTAGTGCCCAGTCAATGACAGTGAAACGGGAGGCATCGCAGCGTGAATACCAAGCGCGTGGTCGTCATCGGGGCCGGGGTCGGCGGTCTGGTCACCGCGATCGACTTGGCCCGGCAAGGCCTGGAGGTCACCGTCGTCGAGAAGGCGCAGGGGCCGGGAGGCAAGATGCGGGAGATCCAGGTCGGCGGCGCCGGCATCGATGCTGGGCCGACACTGTTCACGATGGCCTGGGTCTTCGAGGATCTGTTCGCCGACGCCGGCACGTCGCTGTCGGATTACATCCGCCTCGAGCGGGCCGAGGTCCTCGCCCGGCATGCCTGGAGCGAGACCGAGCAGCTCGACCTGTACGCCGACCTGGAGCGCTCGGCCGATGCGGTGGCGCGCTTCGCCGGCCCACACGAAGGTCGGCGGTTTCGCGAATTCAGCGCCCGCGCGAAGCAGATCTACGACACCCTAGAGGGCCCATTCCTGCGTTCGTCGCGACCGAATCCCCTGTCGCTGGTAAACCGCGTCGGCCTCGGCCGCCTCGGCGACCTGCGCAAGATCAAGCCCTACACGATGATGTGGGATTCGTTGTGCGATTATTTCCAGGATCCGCGCCTGCGCGCGCTGTTCGGGCGTTACGCGACCTACATCGGCTCCTCGCCATTGCAGACACCGGCCACGCTGATGCTGATGGCTCAAGTCGAGCAGAACGGCATCTGGCTCGTCAATGGCGGCATGTTCGCGTTGACCAAGGCGCTCGAACGCCTGGCCATCGAGCGCGGCGTCGCGTTCCGTTTCGGTAGCGAGGTTCGCTCGATCCAGGTCGAAAACGGGCGCGCCAAGGCCGTCGTACTGGAAAACGGGGAGCGCCTCGACGGGGACGCCCTGGTACTGAATGCCGATGTCGCCTCGCTCGCGGCGGGCCTCTTCGGCAACGGCGTGGCCAAGGCCAGCGCGCCGGTCCCCGCGTCGCAGCGGTCGCTGTCGCTGATGGCCTGGACCGTCAATGCGACGACCTCCGGCTTCCCTCTGGTTCGGCACTCGTACTTCTACTCGCAGGACTATGTGGCCGAGTTCCGCGACGTGTTCGAGCGCCGGCGCCTGCCGGGGGCACCGACCGTCTACGTCTGCGCGCAAGACCGCAACGACAAAGACGGACAGGGGCCGGCGGGCCCAGAGCGGCTGCTCCTATTGATCTATGCCCCATCGAACGGCGACACGCACACCTATGAGCAAGCGGAGATCGAACAATGCGAGGAATTGACGTTCAGCTATTTGGAACGCTTCGGCCTGCGCATCGACCGGGGACCCGGCACCAGCGTCTTGACGACACCCAGCCAATTCCACCGCATCTTTCCCGCGACCGGCGGCGCGATCTATGGCCGAGCGGCCCACGGCTGGCTGGCGTCCTTCACGCGTCCAGCGTCGCGCAGCCGGGTGCCGGGGCTCTATCTGGCGGGGGGGAGCGTGCATCCGGGACCGGGCGTCCCGATGGCCGGGATCAGCGGGCGCCTGGCCGCCGCGACCCTGATCTCGGACCTCGCTTCGACCGGCCGGTCCCGCAAAACGGTTACGCTTGGTGGTACGTCGACGCGCTGAGCGACGATGGACGCCATGGGTTGACGCTGATCGCGTTCGTCGGCAGCGTCTTCTCGCCCTACTATGCTTGGGCACGGCGGCGCGGTCGCGGCGAGCCGGACAACTTCTGTTCGCTGAACGTCGCCCTGTACGGCGCGGCGGGCAAACGCTGGTCTTTGACCGAGCGGGGCCGCGCCGCACTCGCGCGGACCGCGGATACCCTGACGATCGGTCCGAGCTGCGTGCGCTGGACCGGCGACGCGCTGATCATCGACGTCGACGAGATCACGGCACCGATCCCGTCCCGGTTGCGCGGCCAGATCCGACTGCATCCTGGCACGGTCGTCGATCATCGGGTCACGCTCGACGCTAACGGTCGCCATCATTGGAGCCCGCTCGCGCCCTGTGCGCGCGTCGAGGTCGAGATGCACAGGCCGGACCTGCGCTGGTCGGGATCGGGCTACTTCGACACCAACTATGGCAGCGAGCCGCTCGAGGACGGATTCGCGTGCTGGGACTGGTCGCGCGCGAGCCTGCGCGATGGGGCCGCGATCCTCTACGACGTGATACGCCGGAACGGCGAGCGGATGTCGCTAGCCCTGCGGATCGCACCGAACGGCGCGGTCGAAGCCTTCGCGCCGCCGCCGCCGGCGGCCTTGCCGACGACCGGCATCTGGCGCATCGCGCGCGCGACCCAGGCCGATGCCGGCGAGTCGGCCAAAGTCGTCGAGACGCTCGAGGACACGCCCTTCTACGCGCGCTCGGTCGTCGCGACTCACCTGCTCGGCGAGCCGGTCACGACGGTCCACGAAAGCCTGTCGCTCGATCGCTTCCGGCAAGGCTGGGTACAGGTGCTGTTGCCGTTTCGGATGCCGCGCCTGGCGCGCTAGGAGCCGTCCGCGCGGCTCCGCCGCCGCGGTTAGGGACACGCTGAGGCGTTCGGCGTGTCCCTAAGCCCTCGACGTCGGGATGCCGACCTCGATGTCGGGATGCCGCCCTCGACGTCGGGATGCGCTGCGCTTTCCCGACCTACGAGCTGATGCGCGGCGTAGGCGCGGCTTCAGCCGCAACACCATTCGGCCAGACTGAAGTGCGGCTGTAGGTGCGGCTTCAGCCGCAACACCGTTCAGCCAGGGCCTTGGCCTTCGTGCGGCTGAAGCCGCACCTACATCCAATCGGTCGCGATCCAGCGGACAGCTCGGTCGCGATCCAGCCGACAGCCGCGCAAGCCTAGCGCGTTATTCTCCGGGAGTGGCCTAACCGGCTTGACCGTGGCGCTTCGCCGCGCGCGCCGTATGCTCCATCATCGCGACCGAGCGCATGTAGGCCATCCGCTTTCGGTCACGCTCCTCCAGGCGCTCGAACAAATCGAGCACCCAGGCAACCTGTTCATCGAGGCTGCGCTTCGATGGCCGTACCAGCACCAGGGATCCCCTCACGTCCGGCGGGGTTGGCGCCCGAGCCACCGCATCGACCAGATACTGGGTCTCGGCCAGGGCCGGGATCTCGCGGCCGCGCCGCTCCGGGACCGCCGTCGCGACCAGGATCCGCGACAACAGCGAGGCCTTGCGCGTGAAGGGCACGACGGCACGACTCGATACCGAATCATAGCCGTTGCGCACCACCTCCCGACCGATCTCGGCATAGAGGAAGCGTGCCGCGTGGATCCCAGCGCGACAACTCCGCGGCAGTTGCGAGATCCCGACGCCAGCCCGTTCGTAGAGCACCTCGGCCGCCTCGAGCAGCCGCGCGACGGTGCGACCGACCCCGTCTTCATAGACCGGGTCGCGCAGCCAGGCATCCGGGTCGACGCCCTCCTCGCGCAGCCAGTCCTGCGGCAGATACAGTCGTCCGGCACGGGCGTCCTCGCCGACATCGCGGGCGATGTTCGTCAACTGCATCGCGACGCCGAGATCGCAGGCGCGCGCAATGACCTGCGGATCCCGCCCGCCCATCAGCAGCGTCATCATGGCCCCGACCGTGCCGGCGACCCGCGCCGAATAGGCGTAGACGCCCGACAGGTCCGCGTAACGCCGCCCCTCGGCATCCCATTGGAAGCCCTCGAACAGCGCTTCGGGCAGGTCACGCGGGATCCCATAGCGCCGGACGACGGCCGAAAAGGCCTGGTCGGCCGGGATTGGCCGCGGCTGACCCGCGTAGATCATGGCCAGCCGTTCGCGCAAGTCGGCGAGCGCGCGCACGCGCTCGTCGGTCAGGTCGACCGCGTCGTCGGCGACACGGCAAAAGGCATAGAGGGCAACCGCCGCGTCGCAGACCTGCTGCGGCAGCAAAAAGGAAGCGGCGTAAAAGGAACGCGACCCGTCGCGCAAGGTGTCGCGACAGGCGGCGAGGTCTTCGGCGGATGCAAAACAGGCATCAAGGTCGGTCGGCTGCATCGGGTACCACCTTGTCTAGGACGCGGGCGGACGAGAGGACGCCAGGCAGACCCGCGCCCGGGTGGGTCCCGGCACCGACCAGATAGAGCCGATCGATATCCTCGCTGCGATTATGGGGCCGAAACCATGCGCTTTGCCAGAGAACCGGTTCCAGGCTGAAGGCCGCGCCGTGAACCGACAGGAGTCGATCGCGGAAGTCCAGCGGCGTCATCACGCGCGAGGTCACGACCTCCGACTCCAGACCGGGGAGCAGGGTCTCGCTCAGATGGGCGGCGATCGCCTGGCGATAGGGTTCGGCGCGCTCCTGCCAGTCGACCCCGCTCTCGAGGTGCGGGACTGGCGACAACGCATAGAAGGCATCGCAACCGGGCGGGGCCAGGGCCGGGTCGGTCGCCGTCGGGCGATGCAGATACAGGCTGAAGTCCGGGGCCAGCACCTTGTGCTTGAAGATGTCATCAAGCAACTCGCGGTAGCGCGGCCCGACCAGGATCGTATGATGGGGCACGTCCGGGTATTGGCGACGGGTGCCGAAGTACCAGATGAAGAGACTCATCGAGTAGCGCGACTTGCGCAGGCGCCGATCGGTCCAACGGCGCCGCACCTCGGCCGGCAACAGGTGCTGATAGGTCCAGGAGACATCGGCATTCGACACCACGACATCGGCCGGGATCGATTCGCCAGAGGTCAAGCGCACGCCGGTCGCCCGCCGGCCATCGAGCGTGATGGCGGCGACCTCGGCACCATAGCGCACCTCGTTGCCTTGACCGGTGATCAGATCGACGAGGCCGCCTACCAGACTGCCGGTACCGCCCATCGCGAAATGAACGCCCCAGTGGCGCTCGAGGAACGCGATCATGCTGTAGATCGCGGTGACATTGAATGGATTGCCGCCGACGAACAGCGGATGAAAACTGAGCGCGAAGCGCAGCCGTTCATCCTTGACGTACTTCGACACCAGGCTGTGAATGCTGCGGTGCCCTTGCAACCGCAGCAGATCCGGCGCGATGCGCGCCATGTCGGTCCAAGAGTCGAATGGGATGTGCGCGACCTGTTCAAAGCCGATCCTGAAGGTTTCTTCGCTGATCTTCAGGAAACGTTCATAGCCTTCGACATCCGACGGTGCGAAGCGCGCGACCTCGGCCCGCATCGCTGCGGCATCCCCGCTGGTATCGAACTGGGCGCCGTCATGAAAGCGAATCCGGTAGAAGGGCGACATCGGCCGCAGGTCGATGTCGTCGGCGAAGCGCCGACCGCAGAGCGACCAGAGCTCCTCGAACAGGAAGGGCGCCGTGACGATCGTCGGCCCTGCGTCGAAGGTGAAGCCATCTTGCCGGTGTACATAGGCCCGGCCGCCCGGGGCATCGAGCCGCTCGAGGACGGTCACCCGATAGCCACGCGCCCCGAGCCGCACCGCCGCGGCCAGGCCGCCGAAGCCGCTGCCGATCACGACGGCATGGGGCGCCCCGCGACGCCGGTTGGAACTGGTCGATGCGTGCTGGTCGTGCGGCGGCGTCATGGTCAAGTGTGCTGGTCCCAAGTCTGATCGTTCGCAGCCCGCATTATAGCAAGGGCCAATCTACGCCGGACACTTCCCGATACTCGATCGAAGCGATCCTGGCCTCCACCCGTCTCGCCGGCCGGAACTCGCCTCCCGGCAAATGCCACCCATGGCCATGCAGGGCGATCCTGGGCCGACATTGGGCCAACGTCGACGCCGGGGTCAGGACCAACTCAGCGGGGTGTCCGCCCGCTACAGGCCGACCTGGTCGGCAATCCGCTCGATCAGCGCCGCTACCTCATCGGGCCGTTCCTCGTGCGCGAGATGACCCAGGTCCGGCAACGGGATCAGCGTCGCCGAGGGGACCTGCTGCGCGCGCGTCAGCGCGGCCTCCGCCGGCGGAACCGACTGGTCCTTGTCGGCGGCGATCAGAAACAGCTCCGGCTCCAGCCGCGGCAAGTCTCGCAGCAGCGGCGCAAGATCCCACCTCGCCACCATCGCGAGCGTCGCGGCCACGTGCGCCGGACTGCACACCAGGCGCCGATACAGCGCGATCCCGTCGGGACCGAGACGCGATCCGGTCTGGTCGATCAGCCGCTCGATCTTGCCGGGTCGTGCCGCCTGGCGCGCAATCAGGCGCGGCATCCAATCGCCTTGCGCAAGCAATTTCGCCATCGGCGAATACAGGCGCCCCGCGGCCCCGGCGAACGGGCGCAACGCGCCATTGAGGCTGATCAGCGCCTGCGGCGCGATGCGCCCGTCCAGGCACATCCGCGCCAGGATCGCCGCGCCCGCCGAATGGCCGACGACCAACCGGGGCCGAACGTCCAGCACACCGAGCAGACCATCGAGCGCCCGCGCAATCCCAGGCAGCGACTGACGATAGGACTCGACCGGGCCGCTGAAGCCATGCCCGGGAAGATCCAGGGTCAGGACACGGAAACGACGCGCGAGCAGCGGGGCCAGGCCGCCCCAAGAATGGGTCGCCGCCGCCGTCCCGTGGATCAGCAGCAGATCTGGTCCGTCCCCCATCCGCTGGAGATGCCAACAGAGACCCGACGCCGACACGAACCGGCTATGCGCGCGATTCGGCCAATCCCGGCCGTCGGGGTCCCAACTCAGACGCCGCAGCATGCCAGCGCTCATCGAGCCGGGCCGGCCGCCGACACCCCGTCCGACTTCGCCCTCCCCGACCACGGCACCGGATCCCGCCACGCTGACGATCAATCCGCCGCCTGCACCGCGCGCGACAGGATGCTCGCGTCGGCATGGGGCAGCGGCAGATAGGTCGCGCCCATCTCCTGGGCCAGCCGCGACGCGCGTTCCTGGGGTCGCGGCGACGTATCCACGAGCAGCGCCGTCAATTCGGCGACCCGCACCAGCCGTGCCGAGGCCAGCGCGTCCTCCTCGGCGCGCGCGCGACCGCCGCTGCCATCGCGCGCGATGTTCGCACGTCCGTCGGTCAACAGGATCAGCACCGGGGTCCCTCCCCGCCGTTGCACGGCATCGGCCAGCGCGAGTGCGGCGTCGAGGCCGGCCGCGAGCGGGGTGCCACCCCCGCCGGGCAACCCGGCGAGGCTCCGCTTGGCGCGAACCAGCGACCGCGTCGGCGGCAACAGCAGCTCCGCCTCTCGGCCACGGAAGGCGATCAGGGCCACCCGGTCGCGGCGGACATAACAATCGGCCAACAGCAGCTCGACGGCCCCCTTGGCCTCGGCGAGTCGATGCAGCGCCGCCGAGCCCGACGCGTCGACGACGAAGATGGTCGTGGTTTCCGAGCGTTGTTTGTAACGCGTGATCCGAAAGTCCTCGGCTCGGACCTCGACCCGCGCTCGTTCGCTCCCGGCCCCGTCCCGGCCTCGCTCGGCCCGCCGGATGCGCTGCCAAGGCGCGGCGGCCCGCAAGGTCTCGACGACATTCATTCTCTCCCCGGCACCCCGTTC
>NZ_JBDKXB010000036.1:0-24741 GCF_041197575.1 Thioalkalicoccus limnaeus
GTCTGGGGTGCTGAGCGCGCGCCGCCGCGTGAAGCAGCGGGGAGTCGCCCAGAGGGGGCTTGGTCCAGCGCTCGGCATCCAGGGTGCGCGCCCGCTCGAGGGCCTCGGGGATCAAGGTCGGGGTCCGTTCGATGAGCAAGGTGGGGGCTGCCAGCATGAGCTGGCCGACCTCCGTGAGCAGGTCGCGTTCGGCAAAGGTTTTCCGGCACCCGACCAGCGATGCGACGACTCTCGAGGAGGATCGACAGGTCTGCCTGGGGGGCTGTGGTTACCTCCTGATCGGTATGTCCGATCAGGCCGGCGGTGCGGGCGCCGGGGCGTTGCGTAAGGTGTTCGAGGGTGGCGCGCGGCCCAGCGCCGAGCCCCTGGGTCGTGGGCGCCGTCTGAATGCGCTTGGTCGGTGCCATTAACTCGGTGTAGATCGGGAGCTCTCGACGGAACTCCCTCAGCCAGGCGCCGCCCCCGAGGAAAGGTGCCTGCGCATTGTCGGCCAAGCTCCAGAAGCCCTCGCCAAGATGCTCTACCTGCATGCCGCTGTGCCCGTGCAGCGCCTGAGCGAACGCCTCCCTCTCGGCAAAGCGCCACCCGATCAAGGCGCGCAAAGGCTGCGCGCGCGCAACACCGCGCAGACCGGTGCCCGTGCGAAGATGCAACGGAAGCGTCACTGGATCACCATGGCCGTATAGCAACGCCATATTGGGGGCCTCGGCGCCACGCGTCGGGCAGGCTCCTCGGGGGGAACGCCCCGTGCTCCTTTCAGTACGCCTGGTCCGTCGGATCTCGGATGCGCGGCGCGCTGCCGCTTCTCCGGTGCCTTTACCTTCCAGGCATCGCGCGAGCGCTTGAAGAAGCGCACCAGACGCCTCTCTGGGCGTTCGAAGTTATCCATCGTTCCTCACTCTGTACAGACCGGCGCCCAGCGCGCTACACCCGCGGGTACCCCTGTTACTTCGCTCCGCTATCTATCATGCTACGCACAATCGCAGTTGGGCTGCACCTGTTTTCCGATGAACCGGCATGTCCAGGGCCTCTCCGGTAGTGCGTACCGGTGCTGAAGACCTCGCTGCTCAGGACGACGACCCCGTGATGCGCCGTGGAGGGCGAGTGTGACCCGGCGGGCCCGATTCGGGTCCGGCAGTCCCGCCTCGGCGAGAACCGGCTCCTGGAAGCGATCTGCACCGATTGCCCGCCGGCTCGTATCGCCACTCATGGCGCACCTCTTCGTGCCTGTCGCATGCCTGAACAACCACATTTGCGGCGCAGGTGCGGCGCTTTCCAGGCCCCTAAGCGTCCCGAGGTCACAATGCATAGGTCGCCAGGTGCTACCCCGGCCGCAGGATCGAGCGCGTATGACCCGACCCCCCGTGCAACGCATGGCCCGCCGCTCGAATGCCACAGCGGCTCGGGCCGCGGACGTGCTGAGAAACAACGGGTCCAGCCGGCCTTCGGCATCATCAAGTGCTTGATCGGGTCCCGCCAGTTCATCGTCCGCGGTCCGGACAAGGTTCGAGGCGACTGGATCCTGGTTTGCCTGGCGTGGAACTTAAAGCGCATAGCGGCATTGCGTCCGGAATTAAGGCAAAGCGACGGGAATACTGCGCGTCTTCCCGATATGTGCATCGTTTGCGCACTAAATGCCCCTTCAATGGAGTCCGAACGGGCATTCGTAAGGCTAAGTCCGGCCGGTTGCTCGGCTCGATCATCGAGGTCGCGCTGGCTGTCATCAGCGAGGGTATGGGCAGCCGTGGGGTGGGCGAGGTTACGGAAGCGGTCGGACGCAACAACGAGGCACGCATCGCCTGAACCGTCATTTTACTCCGCCGAACGGCGGTCTTTCACAGAGCGCAAGGTGGTATCTTTGACGTCATGCCCCGCACAGCCCAACTCCACTCTGATCCTCGGGACCGACTGGCAAGGCGGTGTCGTTTCGTTACTGGGGCGCACGTCTTCTTTCGGTCGGTTGCGGCGGGTCAGGAGGCACTCGTTCAGGGCTTCCGCCGGGTCGACGGTAAGGCGGTGATGGATCTGCCCAGGCTCTGCTCAGGAATCCTCAGTCAGTATCATCCTGGTGCGGCTTGTGGACGACGACAGGGCTTGCGTCCTCGCGCGTCACCGGGGCCGACGAGTGTTCGATCGCCTTCTTGTCAGCGCGGGCGCAAGCTGAGAATAAGATACCCGGTAATTGTCGCTGGCGCGACCACGCGGGAGCTGTCCAGCCTTGTTAGTGACCCGGTGTCACTGGGCAGGGTCAGAGCATCAAGTTTCTCTGGAAAGTCTGATAGAATCACCGGCGGTACTAGCCAGGACATTGTTTGTTCTTAGTTTGCTACTGTGATGTGGGAGGCGAACATGGAAAATAGAGTGCGACGGCGCGGATGATTCAGTGAGAACGCTAGTATCCATTCTCATCCCTGCGTTTAACGCCGAGCGCTATATCGGTGAGACGTTAGCGTCCGCGCTGAACCAAACGTGGGAAAAGAAAGAGATAATCGTCGTCGATGACGGGTCAAGCGACGAGACCTTGCGAATTGCAAAAACCTTCGAAAGAGCGAACCTGAAAGTCATTAGTCAAGAGAACAAGGGGGCAAGCGCAGCGAGGAATGTCGCGCTATCGGTCGCCCAGGGTGATCTCATTCAGTGGCTCGACGCTGATGATCTTTTGGCACCGGACAAACTCGCGCACCAAGTGACATTGTACAGGAACTGTATCGGAGGGAGAGTCCTGATTTCTGGGGCTTTCGGTACGTTCCACGTTAACCCGCAAAGGGCGAGATTCCGGCCTCACTCGTTGTGGCAAGATCTTGCTCCAGCGGAGTTTCTGTTTCGCATCTGTACCGAAAACATTTGGATGAATCCGGCCGTGTGGTTGGTTAGTCGAGGTATCGCGGAAGCAGCCGGTCCTTGGGACGAGCGCCTTACTCTCGATGATGACGGAGAGTATTTTTCACGGGTGGTGGCATCATCTGAAATGATCAGATTCTGTCCGGAGGCGAAAGCTTATTACCGGCAGCATCACACGGGCAGCTTGAGTAGGGACGTTTCGCAGCGTGGCTGCGAGTCCTTACTCTTGTCCCTTCAGTTGCGGATTCGGCAATTACGAAAACTCGAGGACAGCGAGCGGACCCGGCGAGCGTGCGTGCATCTCCTGCAAACCTGGCTAGATTATTTCTACCCAGAGAAGAAGGATTTGTTGCGGCAAGTATACGGGCTCGCGGGGGAGTTGGGTGGGACACTGACGGTGCCGCCCTTGAGCTGGAAGTATGTCCCGGTGCGGGCGATGTTCGGATGGCCCGCAGCAAAAAAGGCGCGGCGTCTTGTTTCCAATGCGAAGCTGTCCGCGCGGGTTCGTATTGATGGGTGGCTGCGGCCTTCGGTGCGAAGTTGGCGCTGGTGAGCAGGCAACCGTTTTTGGCAGATAGGCAGGGGTGGGCTTAGATGACGTCTCGCGTTTGGGTCACAGGGTTTGGTGGTTTCATGGGTAGCCACCTCGTCGACTTGCTTGAGCGAAACGGGCATCAGGTGCTGGGGACGTACTTCCCGCCCACGGCGAAGGTGGGGAGAACGGCGGTTAGAGGCAAGGTGGGGGAGTGTGACGTTCGAGATCGGGACAAAGTACGGTCACTGGTGGAAGAGTTTCGACCTGAAAAGATCTACCATCTTGCGGCGCAGAGCTACCCGGTCGTGTCCTGGGCAGATCCTTGGTATACACTTGAGACTAACGTGATCGGTACGACGAATATCTTTGAAGCTGTCAAGGCGGTTGGCGTCCAGTGTCGGATACTCAATGCTTGCAGCAGCGCAGAGTACGGCATGGTGCGCGAGGATGACGTACCGGTCAAAGAGGGAAGGGTGCTCAGGCCGCTGCATCCCTACGGCGTCTCGAAGGTATCGCAAGAACTGCTTGCGGTTCAATATTTCGAGAATTTCGGTATCGAGTCTGTTTCTGTGCGGATTTTCAATACCACTGGGCCAGGTAAGGTCAATGATGTCTGTTCGGAGTTCACCAAACGGCTGGTAGAGATTGAGAAGGGTATCGATATCAGTGGAACCCTAAGGGTGGGTAACCTGGATGCGCGGCGTGCCATAACGGATGTGAGGGATGTTATTCGTGCGTTCGACCTGGCGCTCGATCTCGCGACACCAGGGGAAGTCTATAATCTCAGTGGATCTACGGTCTATCGAATCCAGGAGATTGTCGAGATGTTGCGTGGCATGGTGGACAGGGATTTCGAAGTAAAGCAAGACCCGGCGCTGATGAGGCCGACGGATGAGCCAATCATTTTCGGAGACAGCACCAAGTTCAAGAAGGAGACGGGGTGGAGAGAGGAGATTCCTTTGGATGTGACCCTCAGAGACATGCTGGATTATTGGCGGAAGGCATTGTAGGTCTATGGAACTCGGTATGTTGGCGCAGAATCTGATTGGGTTGGTGATGTGACTGACGGCGCGCAGTTGACGGGCGTAATCCTCGCCGGTGGACTTGGAACCCGGCTTCGCTCAGTCGTGAGTGGCCAGCCCAAGGTCCTGGCGGAGGTTGCCGGTCGGCCGTTCCTGGGGTATCTGCTCGATCAGCTTGCCGGGTGGGGGTTTTCGCAGGTGGTGCTCTGTACTGGATACCTCGGCGAACAGATTGAGGAAGAATTTGGAGACAGATATGGCGGACTTAGGATTCAATATTCCCGCGAGGTGACGCCGTTGGGGACCGGAGGCGCTCTCCGTCTCGCTGCAGGCCTAATTGAGTCAAGCACTGTTTTGGTCCTGAACGGGGACTCTTATTGCGATGCGGACTTGGGGGGGGTTCATCAGGCACACCAGGGTCGGTGTGCGAAAGCCACTCTACTGTTGACGCGAGTGGCGGACGCCAGTCGGTTCGGTAGGGTTCAGGTGGACGCTATGGGGCGAATTCTGAATTTCGATGAGAAGACCTCAGATTCCGGGCCCGGACTCGTCAATGCCGGCCTGTATCTCATCGAGACGAGCCTGTTGCGCGATATTCCGACGGAGGGGCCCGTGTCTTTGGAACGGGATGTCTTCCCGACCTGGATTGCGGGTCAGTTCTATGGTTATGAGACGTCCTCGGCATTCTTGGATATCGGTACACCGGAATCCTACGCGGCGGCGGAGGCGTTTCTTTCGGATGTGAGCCGGCGGCAAACATATCTCGCGCGTCGCAGCGAAGCCAGCGGCTACCCTAGCTCGGGTCCAGAGCGCTGATACGGAGCATTTAGGCAACGTCGAGGTTGGAACCGATGAGGTCATTCTGCGATTCTCGACGAATCAGGGCGGCGGCGTGGCGAAAGTCATCAGTGCGAGGGGTGTCTCATGGACCCGACGCTTCTTCGTTCGATTCCGTGCTGTGGGTTAGTCTCCCTGTAATGAGACATGTTTCTCGCGCGACTGCCGGACGAGCTCTACGGGCTCCGCGCGAGGGCGTTACCGGGGCTCGAGCACGTCCGACGCCTACGCGAAGACCAAATGATTCTTTGTCGGATGCTGTGGGACACGAACGAAAGCCGGCGCCGTTTTGTCCTGCTGGACCCTGACGGAACGATCATCACCGAGAGGCGCTATCTCGCGGACCCAGCGGGTGCTGAGCAGCTGCCGGGTGCCGGAGCCGGATTGAGGAGGATGAAGGTGCTCGGGTTGGGGCTCGTGGTCATCACCAGCCAATCCGGCGTCGCGCGTGGTTTCGTCGATGTGCCTCAACTGGACCGGATTCATGCTCGGCTGAGTGACCTCCTTCGGCAAGAGGGGGCGATCTGGATGGGATCTATTGTTGCCCCCATCGGCCGGAAGCGGGGTGCGACTGCCGCAAGCCTGATGTGGTGTTACCGCACACGGCAGCCGCAGAGCAGGGGTTCGAACCGGAAGATGGGTTCGGCATAGGGCATAAGGACTGTGACATCGAGATGGGGCGGCGTCTTGGTGCGACCATCTTCCTTGTCCTGACCGGATATGGACAGCACACCGTATCCACAGCACGGACGCAGCCGGCATGGGTGGTCGCAGATCTGGATCAGGCGGCCAACAGAATCGGGCGTCCAATCGCATAAGAGAGGTTGAACAGGGTGAACACCGACCAGTTCAGCGAGATAGCTAAATTGCACCTGCTGCAAAGCGCAGCGACGAAGCAACGGCTGGCAGAGAGCGAGCTGGCGCCAATCGTGAGCGCTGCTCAGCTCCTGTCCGCTTCATTCGAGTCCGGTGGCAAAGTAATGCTGTGCGGGAATGGCGGCAGTGCGGCAGACTGTCAGCACATCGCCGCCGAATTCGTCAGTGTCCTGACGCAGGAGTTCAAACGCCCGGGACTGAAGGCGATCGCGTTGACGACCGACACCTCGCTTTTGACAGCCTATGCCAATGACTTCGGCTTTGACGGCATATTTGCCCGGCAGGTGGAGACCCTGGGAGCGCCGGGTGATACGCTGATCGGCATCAGTACCAGCGGCAACTCCAAGAACGTAATTCAGGCGGTCGAATCCGCAAGAAAACTCAAGATGCGAATGATCGGTTTGACGGGGAGCGGCGGCCGACTACGTGACCTAGTTGATGTCGTAATTTCGGTTCCCAGTCAGAGTACACAGCATATTCAGGAAGCACACATTACCATCGGTCACATCCTGTGCGATCTGGTCGAGCGGCATATGTTCGACAAAAATACGGGGTAGGCCCATGATTATCAGTAGGACGCCCTTTCGCATCTCCTTCTTCGGCGGTGGCACCGATTATCCCGGGTGGTACCGCAAGTACGGGGGGAGCGTATTGGTCACAACGATCGACAAATACTGCTACCTTGCGTGCCGATACTACCCACCGTTTTTCGATCACCGGTTCCGAATCTCTTACATTAGGAGTGAGAACTGTGCCGCCGTGGCAGACATCTCCCACCCAGCTGTCCGTGGCGTGCTCCAGCATCTCAACTGGGACCGGGGGCTTGAGATCCACCATGTGGCGGACCTGCCCGCGCGCGGAGGCATGGGCTCTAGCTCATCTTTCACGGTGGGTCTGCTGCACGCCCTGTATGGCCTGAAGGGTCAGATGCGCACCAAAGCGCAGTTGACGGAAGAGAGCGTTTACATCGAGCAGGATGTGCTGAAAGAGACTGTTGGATCGCAGGACCAGACCGCGGCCGCCTATGGTGGGCTGAACCATGTTACATTCTCGACCAACGGGGAGATCCTTGTCAGGCCCCTTACGCTCACAGCGGAGCGCATCAGGGAGCTTGAGTCACACCTAATGCTGTTCTACACGGGGATCAAGCGAACGGCTTCCGATGTGGCACAGAGCTATGTCGAGAACATCGAGGATAAGAGGCGGCACCTGGAAGGGCTTTCTCGACTTGTTGGGGAAGCCATGGAGACCCTCTACAGCGATCGCGATATCACGGCGTTTGGTCGACTGCTCGACCAGTCTTGGCGCATCAAGCGATCATTTAGCGGAAAGGTGTCTAATACCCATGTGGATAGAATTTATGAGGCTGCCATCAGGGCTGGCGCGATTGGCGGGAAAATCCTTGGTGCCGGGGGCGGCGGATTCATGGTGCTCTTCGTGCCGCCCGACGGCCAACAGCAGGTGCGCGAGGAGCTGAAGGACTTCATTCACGTGCCGTTCCGCTTCGAGTCCACCGGGAGCCAGATCATCTTTTACGATCCAGAGCAGGATTTTGCTTTCTTGGATGGCGAGCGTAACGGGCGTCAGATGCAGGAGTTCCGGGAGCTTGATTCCTTGGTGCCCTAAGCTTCACGGCCAGGGCTCGGAGCGGCCACCCGCGTCCTCGACACGCAGAAGAGATCAAGCCACGGTTCAGGAACTCGTAGGATGAAGGTTGCGTTACTTACGGGAGGCAGCGATCGGCCATACGCCATAGGGTTGTTGGAGGCGCTTCTAGAAAAGGGGCTCTCGGTCGATATAGTGGGCAGCGATGAGTTTTTGGGGGCTGGCATTCTCGGCGATTCCAGGGTCCGGTTCCTCAATCTGAGGGGCGATACGAACCCTAGCGTGCCACGCCTGGAAAAGGTGGAACGTACCGTCAGTTACTACCTGTCTCTGGCGCAGTTTGCTGCCACGACCGAAGCGAAAGTTTTTCATGTTCTTTGGGCTAACCGATTCTGGTTTGTCGATCGAGTGGCGATGAGCGCAGTCTACAAGGCATTGGGCAAGCGCCTCGTCTTCACGGCCCACAATGTCAACGAGAGAAAGCGGGATGGCAAAGACAGTGCCTACAATCGCTTTACACTACGATTATTGTATCGCTTGATGGACCACATTTTTGTTCATACTGCCCAGATGAAGGAGCAGTTGATTCAGGAATTCGCTGTCCGAGAGGAGAAGGTAAGCGTGATTCCCTTTGGTATCAATAATGCTTTTCCTCGGACCGATGTGACGGGCCTTGACGCTCGTAAGAAGCTGGGTATCCAACAGGAGGAGGGCGTGCTCCTGTTCTTCGGTCGAATCGCGCCGTATAAGGGGCTAGAGTACGCCGTGGATGCGTTGCGGCAGCTCC
The DNA here is from genome assembly GCF_041197575.1 of Thioalkalicoccus limnaeus. Lineage (NCBI taxonomy): Bacteria > Pseudomonadati > Pseudomonadota > Gammaproteobacteria > Chromatiales > Chromatiaceae > Thioalkalicoccus > Thioalkalicoccus limnaeus. The sequence continues at coordinate 8,504 of NZ_JBDKXB010000036.1, forward strand.
AGGGTGGAAATCGAAGGTACCGACTCCTTATAGCGGGGCGGATCGAACAGGGATGCGGGGATTATTGGAGCAACGTACAGGAGAAGATTTCCGCTTGGGGCTTGTCGGGACAGGTCACTTCGCGAATCGACTACATCCCAGACGAGGAGGTGGAGCTGTATTTCAAGGCGGGTGATGTGCTTGTCTTGCCCTACAAGGCGATCTTTCAGAGTGGGCTTTTGTTTCTCACCTATAGCTTTGGACTTCCGGTCATCGCGACTGATATCGGGTCATTTCGAGATGACATCGTGGAAGGGGTCACTGGCTTCGTTTGTGCGCCCGAGGAACCCGCGGCTCTGGCAGCAAGAGTTCTCGAGTACTTTGAGAGCGACCTTTACAAGAATCTGCAAGATAAGCGCCCAGATATCATCGCGTGGGGGAATGCCAAGTACTCTTGGCAGGATGTCGCGGACATTTCCTGTAAGGTCTACGCCGCTCTGCCCTCGCGGAAGGCGAGTGGGAGGATCGGGGTGGATTCTTAGAGCCCCGCCCAGGGTTCAGACTCTTTCATCCCAACCCAGGCGTATAAGCCCATACCATTAACGAAAAGTCTGGCAGTTTTGCCACATCAGATGGTCACGGCGTCGCCTGCCCGCGACCTGGATGGTTGCCTAGTTGGGCCGGTCAGGCACTTGCGCCGCCTGGCGACCAAGGGCAGACGAGATGTGGGTAATGAGATGGTATAAGCCGCCGTGGTTCCGTTGTTCGCTCGCCGAGGGCATGATTTAAAATGGGTGCTGAAATGAAGGGTCGGCTTGCAGAGTCCATCGAGGATTCTGTTAGGCATTTCGTCGCCTGGTTGGATAGATTCGGTGAGACGTCATACGATCACCAGAGCTTCTTCGCGGGCCCGCTTGGAGGGAGAGCGAAGTTGTTTTATTACCAGCGGCCGAAGCTCGGCGTCGCCGCTGTTGCGCCGATGATCTTATTTGAGGCGTTTATTCCGAGCGCCCGGCAAATGTTTTGGAAGAGGCAACGGTTCCCGATTGCGGACGCGCACTACGCGATGGGTTTTGCGCTCCTTGCGGAGCTGACTGGCGATCGGGGCTACTACGACCGCGCCGTGCATTTCCTTGAGATGCTAGAGGAGGCGCGTTGCCCAGGGTATCAGCTATATGGGTGGGGGTATCCATTCGACTGGGTCACCCGCACCGGGATAATGAGTAACGGGACACCCCTGATCACGACGACTCCCTATGCCTACGAGGCGTTTTCCTACGTTTATCGGATTGACGGGAATCGGCGCTGGTTGGACGTGATGGCCTCGACCGCGGAGCACGCAGCGCGGGACTTCCCCGACCGAGTGCTTGGCTCAAACATTGCCGCGGTGGGATACAACCCGTTTGATCACAACGGATGTGTTGTCAACGCGAGCGCCTATCGTGCCTTTCTCCTCTTGACCGCCGCTGGTCAGCTCGGCCGGCCGGACTATCGGGAGATCGCGGAGCGCAACCTCAACTTCGTGCTAGATTCCCAGCAACCGGACGGGTCCTGGTTCTACGCGATGGATGGAGTGCGCAACTTCGTGGACCATTTCCACACCTGCTTCGTCCTCAAGGCGCTCGCGAAGATCGAGCAGTCGACAAGGCACGCGGGCTGCGGGGAGGCGATTGAGCGAGGTGTAGAATACTACGTTCAGAACCTCTTCGATGAGCGAGGGTTACCGCGACCTTTTTCGAGAGCGCCGCGGCTAACAGTGTATAAGCAGGAGCTCTATGATTATGCGGAGTGTATCAACCTTGGAGCGCTGCTGCGGGGGCGTTTCAAGGAACTGGATGAGCGGGTGAATGCGACCCTAGCGGATCTTTTTGCGCGCTGGCAGAAGCCTGATGGCTCCTTCCGCTCGCGCCGGCTCCTTCTGGGCTGGGACAACGTGCCCATGCACCGCTGGGCACAAGCCCAACTCTTCCGTGGCTTGTGCTTCATGCAGTTCACTCTGCAGGAGGTTAAGGGCATCGAGCCAGATCCCGCGGCGCGCACGAAGCAGAATCCCGGCGGACGTTGGGCTGAGGAACGAAGCCCAGCAATGGCGGCTCAGCGGCTCTAGCGCATGTGCGGGATCTGCGGGCAGTTCAACTTCGTGAACGGGGAGCCCGTTCTCAGCGCAACGTTACGCACCATGACGGCGACGATTGCGCACCGTGGTCCAGACGACGAGGGCTTCTACATCTCGGGGCCGCTCGGCTTAGGGTTCCGCCGTTTGTCGATCATCGATCTGGCGGGCGGTCACCAGCCGATGTCCGACGCCGACCAGCACGTCTGGGTGGCTTTCAATGGCGAGATCTACAACTTCAAGGAACTGCGTGCTGAGCTCGAGGCATACGGCCATGTATTTAAGACCCGCTCGGACACGGAAGTCATTGTCCACGGTTACAAGCGATGGGGGAAGGCAGTCCTCGAGCGCCTAAACGGCATGTTTGGTGTAGCGATCTGGGACGATCGGGCGAGGCGGCTCATCCTGGCCCGTGACGCGATGGGAATCAAGCTCTTGTACTACCGTGTGAGCGGGGGCACAGTGACCTTCGGGTCAGAGCTGCGGCCTGTCTTGGCGGCGATGCACGATCGGCCGGTGGTCGACCCAGCGGCAATCAACCTCTTTCTACGCTATCGCTATACGCCGTCACCACTTACGCCCTATAAGGGTGTGCGGAAGCTGGCGGCTGGTACCCTCGCGATCTTCGAGGGTGGTACCTGGTGCGTCGAGCGCTGGTATCGGACGCGGCCTGAGGCGTTTTCCCCTCCCAAGACGGACGCTGAAGCTGCGGAGGAACTCCTGGCAATCTACAAGCGGGCGGTCAGACGCCAGCTGGTGAGCGATGTTCCCGTCGGCCTGCTGCTGAGCGGCGGGCTCGATTCTGGCCTGCTTCTCGGTCTGATACAGCTCTTTGGTGATCACTGGCCAACCTATACCGTCGGCTATGGGAAAGCGGCTTACAGGGACGACGAGCTCACGGATGCTGCGGAGACGGCCGGTTTGCTCGGGGCCGCGAATGCTCAGGTACAGCTCACGCGCGAAGCATTCGAGCGCGAGCTACCGAGGATTGTCTCTGTGCTCGAGGAGCCCGTCGCTGCATCCTCAATCGTTCCGATGTACTTTGTTTGTCAGCGTGCGCGGCAGGACGTGAAGGTCGCACTCGTCGGTCAGGGGCCGGATGAGCTGTTCGGCGGGTACAAGCGCCACTTGGGTGTAACTTATGGGCATTACTGGCGCAGGATCCCCAAGTGGCTCCGCATGGGCGTGGAGGGCGGGATCCAGCGCTTACCCCGCAGCGAGGCGCTCAAGCGGGGCGTGCACTCCCTCTCGGAGAGCGGGCGGGTTGCCAGGTACCAAGGTGTCTTCTCCCTCATGCCAGGCGCAACTGTTGACGGCCTGTTCCAGGAGGGCTGGTCAGTTTCTGGGGCAGGCGACAGCGTCCGGGCGATCTGGGGTGAGCTCGAACCCGAGATGGAGCATCTCGATGAGCTCGGCGGTTTCCAGCTCTTAGAGCTGCGCTCCTCACTGCCGGACGAGTTGCTGATGTACGCGGACAAGCTGTCGATGGCCCACGGACTCGAGGTGCGGGTTCCTTACCTCGATCGGGAAATTGTGGAGTACGTCGAGCGTCTGCCCGCTTCGTTCAAGGTGCGGCTGGGGCAGCGCAAGTGGCTGCATCGACGGGTGGCTCAAGGTTTCTTGCCCGCTACCATCCTGCGCAGGAAGAAGCGGGGTTTCGCGGTCGATGCTGTGGATGCGTGGTTTCATGGCGCCGTGGATAGTCGGATGGGCGAATACCTGCTTGACCCGCAATCCCTTATGTACCGCTTCTTACTAAACCACGCCGCAGTCGGGCGCCTCTTGGAGGCGCACCGGTCTAAGCGGGAGGACAACCACAAGATGCTGTTCAGCCTGGTTCTGCTTGAGCAGTGGTTGCGCGCCGCAGATTGCGCGGCGACGGGCCGCGTGACAGGCCCGTGAGTCGTTCATCGGCGCCGGCTAGGCTACAAGACCTATGGGACGGTGATCGAATATGGCTCTCGAATACGTACTGATCACGCCTGCCCGGAATGAGGCCGAGTTCATTGAGCTCACGCTTCGCTCCGTCGTGGCGCAGACGGTGTTGCCCAAGCGCTGGGTTATCGTCAGCGACGGCTCGACCGACGGCACCGACGAGTTAGTGGAGAAGTACCAGAAGGGACGGCCTTGGCTGGAGCTTGTGCGTCTCCCGGAGCGGAAGGAACGCGATTTCGCCGCGAAGGTGAATGCCTTCGAGGTTGGGTACGGCCGCGTCAAGAATCTCGACTTTGACATCGTCGGGAACGTCGACGCCGACGTGTCGTTTGCTGCGGACTACTTTGAGTATATCCTTACTCAGTTTGAGGGCAACAAGTGTCTAGGCGTTGCTGGCACGCACTACATCGAGGGAAATTTCCACTCCTATAAAGATAGTTACATCAACGTCTATCATGTGAACGGGCAGGTCCAGATGTTCCGGCGGAGCTGCTACGAGGACATCGGAGGCTACGTGCCCATCAAGGGCGGCGGTATCGACTGGGTTGCGGTAACCACGGCGCGAATGAGGGGCTGGGAGACCTATTCGTTTGGTGAGCGCATCTTTAACCATCACAGGAAGATGGGCACTGCTGGTGGCAGTGAGATCAAGGCGCGGTTCCACTATGGCAAGAAGGACTACTTCCTTGGCGGGCATCCGCTGTGGCAGCTTTTCCGCAGCGCCTTCCAGCTCACGAAGAAACCTTACGTTGTAGGTGGCTTGGCGTTGATGTCCGGATACATGTGGTACTGGGTTAGCGGACAAGAACGAGCGGTATCGCCACAGTTGATGGCATTTCACCGGCAGGAGCAGATGACGCGACTCCGGGGGCTCGTGTCTGGCCGCCTCGGCTTTCGCCGGCATCGGAGCTCCGCAAGGGCACAGGGGCCGAACCTGTGACGGGCGCGAAAGACCGAAGGCTTGCCGTTTTCTCGTTCTCTAGGTAGACATATGAACGAACCAGTCGTCACGCCGCTTCCGGTGACTTCCGTTTTTCGGAAGGAGACGATACTTAATGGCACTCCCGTCCAAATCGATTGCATCGAGGTCGGCGGACAGTTGTTTTCTGTCAGAAAGGGGCTGCTGACGGTTGCCTGTCTCGAAGATGAATGGTATGAGGACCTTAAGAATCCAGCTGGGGTCATTGCGGGACTGAGGCAAGCTTGCGAGCTAAGGGCGGATCTGCTGACCTTCTGGCAACGGCCTCCCTACACTGAACCTGTTCATCCCTACTACTACGAATGGGAAAGCGTAGCGTCCCTTCCCGTTACCAGTTATCAGCACTGGTGGGACAAACAGATCAAGTCTCGTGTGCGCAATCATATCCGCAAGGCAGAAAAGGAAGGGCTCGTCGTCCGGGAAACCCTGTATGACGACGAGTTCGTACGAGGCATGACGGCTATCTTTAACGAAAGTCCAATCAGGCAAGGGCGCCGGTTTTGGCATTACGGAAAGGACTTTGAAACCGTCAGGCGCCAGTTCTCGCGCTATATCTCCCGGGAGTACATGGTGGGGGCGTATTTCCAAGGACAGATGGTCGGGTTCATGATGCTTGGGAATGCCGGGCGGTTTGGTCTAACCGGGCAGATCATCTCGAGCCTTGCGCACCGTGACAAAGCCCCGAACCATGCGATGGTGGCGAAGGCAGTCGAGATCTGCGCGGCGCACAATCTATCACATTTAGTCTACTACTATTGGACGGACGACTCCTTGTCCGAATTCAAGCGCCGTTGTGGATTCGAGGAGACCCGGTTGCCGCGGTACTATGTACCACTGACATGGCGAGGAGAGCTTGCATTGCGACTCGGCGCGCACCGCCGTTTCCGCGCGATGGTGCCCGCTAGCATTAGGGCCATGCTGAAACGCGCACGAGCCCGATGGTATGGACGCGTCAAGTCATGAGTTGTTCCTTGTTCGGCGGCTTGTGGGCATTCCCGCGCCTCTCGTAGCTGCGGTTGTCCGACCTAAGAGTCGAAACGGAGAGCCCAGAATGTCACAGGTGGAGGGGTGAGGCTGTGCCGGGGATTGTCGGCGTAATCTGCCAAACAGCGCGCGCCACCTGCGAATGGCAGCTGGCCGCTATGTTGGCATCAATGAAACAGGGCGGGAGGTTCGCGTCAGGGACCGCGTTGTTTCCGGAGATGGGCGCGTACCTCGGCTGGGTGGCCCACCCTGGTTCGCAAGCGGAACGTGAATCGGCATTGGTCCGCCGTGGATCCGCTAGGCTCGTTCTTACCGGGGAGTGCGACTTACCCTCGGACCCGATCTCTAGCTGTGAGCGAGACGGAAACGGCTTTGTCCAAGCCCTCAACGGGCTGTTCGCGGGTGTCATTGTTGATCCGATTCACAAGAGCCTTGTGCTCTTTAACGACCGCTACGGCAGTGAGCGGATTTACTTCTGCGAGCAGCCGGGGATGGTGCTCTTCGCAAGCGAGGCGCGGGCGCTCCTGAGTGTCGTACCGGAGTCTCGCGCGCTGGACGATGCAGGAGTAGCGGACTTTCTAGCGTATGGCAGCGTGAGAGGGGGGCGCACATTGTTTCGGGGCGTCCAACTGCTTCCAGGAGGTACGATTTGGCGGTTCGATCACGGCCATTCAAGTGAGCGGGCGCGGTATTTCCTTCCGACGGAGTGGGAAGATCAGGAAGCGTTGAAGATGCCCGATTTCTTGGCGGCGTTCGAGCAGGCCTTTGCAGAATTGCTTCCCAGGTATTTTCCGGGAAAGGAAAGAGTCGGGATTTCGATAACCGGGGGGCTCGACACCAGGATGATCATGGCCTGCCGGCCGAGGGCTGCCAATGCCATCTGCTACACCTATGCCGCCGAGGTGGGCGAAACGCTGGATGTGACACTCGGCAAGCGCGTCTCACAAGCCTGTGGTCTGGAACACCATGTGCTGCGTCTGAGTCCGGATTTCCTGACTCGCTTCGGGCAGCACCTCGACGAGACGATACGGGTCACCGACGGCTGCGCAGGTGCACTCGCCGCACATGAGGTGAGCCTCTCCCGGGTGGCCCGCGACCTTGCCCCTGTCCGGCTCACTGGAAACTACGGCAGTGAGATTCTACGCGGCGTGTCGACCTACAAACCGCTCGGCCTGCATGAAACTCTTCTTCAGGACGACTTCCGTGGCTGCGTCGCGAGGGCGCTGAACGCGGGAACGGCGTCGCACCCTGTTACGCGGGCTGCATTTGAGGAGATCCCGCGACATCTGTTCGGAATTCTCGCGGCAGCTCGCGCAGTGCTGACTGTGCGTACACCTTACCTAGACAATACATTGGTCCGCCTTGCGTACGCGGCGCCAGCGCTTGCACGCCGTTCCCCGCAGTCCGCGATGGACCTCATTGCCCATTGCGACCCCGAGCTGGCGCGGATCCCGACCGACAGAGGTCTGATCCCAGGCGATCGAATGGGTGCCCTGAGCTTCCGCTACTTCTTCGAAGCGGTGGCGTTCAAGCTGGACTACCTGCACCACGAGGGACATCTGGGGTGGATGCCCGGCTTAGGGCCTGCGTTCCGTCGACTATTGAGATGTGGAGTGGCCGGACGCCACAAGTTTCTAGCGTATTCGCAGTGGTTTCGTACGGACCTTGCGCCCTATATCCGGGAGGTTTTGAGCGATCCCCGTACGGGGCGTATGTCCTATTGGGCGCAGTGTGGGCTGGGATCCCTAGCCGAGGATCACATTAGTGGCCGGCGCAACTGCGTGAACGAGATCCACGCGGTTCTGACGCTCGAAGCGGTGCAGCGCGTGCTGATCGAGGGCTCCCAAGCGGTGCGGGATTGGGTTCCTGCACACGGTGCGGATGTGGCCGGTTCTTCTGAAAGCGGCGATGCGTGAGATGAATAGGCCATCCGCTGACACGGCCGCCCGCGGTGACTTTGTCGCGACCAGTCGCTGTGGGGCACGAGAGTCGCTCTCCGTCGTCCTCAAGTGCGCGCGTTCCTTGGAGCCGCGCGTCAAGTATGTTTTCGACACGCTGTTCATGGCGGCTGGTGTCGAGCTGCGTTTCGAATCGGTTCCGCCGCGCGATGCACCATGGCTTCTCTACGCACCAATTGAAACTTGGGGCCGACCTGAGCCGCACCGGGTCGCGATTGCCCACTATGCCGACGCCTGGACCTTCTTCGAGGGCCATAGCGATGCGGCCGTGGCAGAGGATTGGTGTGGACACCGACTTGTCGTGCCTGGGTCAATTGGCGAAGTTGGGCGAGCTGGAGACGTGGCCGCCGACTTGGTCGCCAACGCGTTCTACTTTCTGGCCTCGTGGGCAGAGCGTCGCGGCGCGGACCGCTCGGGAAATCGGCGCCTCTTTCGGGGTAGCGTTTTCGATCGTCTGTCCGTGCCCCAAGACGTGGTGGATGGCTACCTCAGGGAAATCTTGGAGGCGCTCCGAGTTCGTGCGGCCCGGTTGGGCGAAGGCGAATATTCGGCGACGCTGTGGCCAGACAAGCGTGCATACGCCGTTGTCCTCTCGCACGATGTTGACTTTCTCCCGATGGGTATCGTGGGAGCGCTTGGGCAGGGAGCGAAGACCTTGCTTCGCCATCTGATCCGGCGCCGACGACCGGTTGAGGCCATTGGCGCTCTCGGCGGGCTGATCAAAGCGCTTGCGAGTGGCCGCGATGCCTACGGCTGTATTCCGGAAATTATCGCTCGCGAGAAGTCGGTTGGCGTTCGCTCCTCCTTCCAAGTGGCAGTTGCTAAGGAACATGCGAACGACGTGAATTATTCGATCCAAGATGACGCGGTTCGCGATTATCTTAAGATTATTATGGAAGAGGGCTTCGACCTCTGTTTGCACGGAAGCTACCATTCGGCCGAGCATGTCGGTCGGTACGTCGCCGAGGCCGATCTTCTCGCGACGCGCCTCGCCCGTCCCCGCGGTTCGAGGCAGCACTTCTTGTCGTTCGACTACGATACGTTATTCACGGCGCAAGAAAGGGCGGGTATTCGCTATGACATGTCCATCGGCTTTCCGGACAAACCCGGTCCCCGAGCAGGGTTTTCCTATCCGTACTTTCCGTATTGTCTCGCCGAGGACCGGCCGTACGACGTTGTCGAGATCAGTCTCTTCCTCATGGACGCCACATTGTCGGGCTATCTGAATCTCTCGTCGGAGGAGGCGGAATCGGTGATTGGATCCGTGCTGGACGGTCTTAGGACGAAAGGCGGCTGTGCATCCGTAGTGTGGCACCCAATTGTGTTCGGAGGCGCTCGCGATCCCGGCTACGATCGGTTGTACTGGGATATGGTGACGCGCATTGCCAAGTCCGGGGGACTCGCGACGGACGGTCGAACGGCCAACGACCTCTGGCGCGCTCGGGCGCTTCACTATGCGAGCTTCTCCAGCGGGTAGGATGTTCAATCTGCTTGGTTGCTCCCATGTTCCGCTCTATCAAGACTAATTTTCCTTCAAGTTCGATATGTTGCGGAGTTTTGGTCGGCCTTTCTCCGTCACGGGAGCGGGGCGATCGAAAAGGCGTGAAAGCAGCCAGCTTGAACTCCCTACCCGGCAGGCGCTGACAGGTGGCTGACCTGTGGCGACGTTCGGCGAATCCGTGCCCTCGGGGAGGCTGTCGGGCTTGCCCTGCTGGGGCGGCGCTACGCGAAATTTGGGACTCTCGCCGAGACTCGGCGCTCCTGTTTTCGCATGGCGCAACCGAAAACCGTGGGTTGGCGAACAATTTTGGGCCTCGCCAGCGAAATCTCGACAGGCTGCGAGGGTGAACCGACGACCGAGAGCGGAAAGCTGATGCCCCTTCCAAATTGATGCCCAAGGATGCTTAACTCGGGACGATATGAGACTTGTCGCCACACTGCTGAATCACCAAGCCAGCAGCGAAATCCTGGGAAATCTCTGTGAAATTGGCGCTCAACATGGTCGTCTGTCTTCTATTTTGGCTTTACCTGCAGGAGCGATGAGTGTGGGCTTCCTAGTGACCTTGTCAAAGATGAAGAGATTAATTACAGCACCGAGAGTGCTGGCGGTGACCGCGCGCTATACATGAATGCACGTCGATTGGGCATCGAGCGAAGCGAAAAGAGGATATTCCAGAGGTCGTCTCTTGATGTCTGTGCTGAGGATATCCTGCAACCGATTGGGGGTAGATGCAGTTTTTTGCCGTCGACGGAAGCCACCTCTATCGGGTTGTAATGCACGATCTGGATCTCGCCGCCCGCACTTTGACCTGGGAAGGGGTGATTGCAGTTGATGCGTTCTGTAACCGCGATTGGCCGGGCGTAAGCTTCGCGATCTACGACCCTCTCTTCCGCTCGGATTTATTTTTGGCCTTTGCGGTCACCTCGTCAAAGCTGTACCTGGTGGCGCCGGAGTTCGCGTGACGCTACAGAGCTGGTGTGCGCAAGGTCCACGCAACTACCACATATGTGCCAAGTCGAAATGCTGGGCAGGGATGTGCTCGCTATTGGGCGAGGGCTAGGCCAGAAAGCATATAACGCCGCAACTGGAGCAGTGGCGAACGTCAGATGGGGTTCGGCGCGCAAGGCGCGGGTAGTAGCGTACTGGAGGCGTGGGGCTGTGGGCTCAGCGTGGAGATTCTTCCCGGTGTTTGGCAAACTTCTAGACCGAGGCGAATCAGGCGTAGCGTTGGTCACAGTGGCGCAGCGCTTGAGTATGTTCGCCGGACACGCCTGCACCACGCCATTCTGACTCTGAGAGCCGACTGAGGTCTATTTTCATAAGGATCCGCTCTGAGCAACTGTCATGTCACCGAACCTAGCAGCCCTCCTCACTCTCGCTTTCATCATGACCCTCTTCCTCTGGGAGGGGAGGAAAGGAGAGAGAGTCAGTTCCGCGCTCTGGCTACCTGTATTATGGATCACTATCGCTGGCTCGAGATTCGTTGGGCAGTGGATGGACTTGGGGCAAGCTCCGGCTGCCACGGCGGGCGACGGAAGCTTTATTGATGCGCTCTACTTCTCTATTCTGATTGTGGCTGGATGCGTTGTACTGATCCGGCGTCGCATTGACTGGCATGAGTTAATGCGGAAAAATTGGTGGTTGGTGGCGTTCTTTCTCTATAGTTTTTTGTCCATCCTCTGGTCCGATTTTTCATTTATCGCTTTTAAGCGTTACATCAAGGTCTTGGGTCATCCTATAATGGCTCTTATCATCCTTACGGATCCGGACGCCAACAGGGCGCTGCGTATCGTGATGAAACGCTGCGCCTACATAATGATGCCGTTATCTGTCTTATTTATTAAGTATTTCCCGGAAATCGGGCGGAATTTTGACCCTTGGTCAGGGCTGGCTTTTAACCGCGGCGTTGCATTAACCAAAAGCGAGCTCGGATATCTTTGCATGATCTTCGGGATCTTTTTCTATTGGCACGTAATTACAATCTACCGACGCCTTGGAGCAGAACGCCGGCTTCTTGAGTTGGTGCTCGGTGTGGTATTTCTTGGAATCGCATTGTGGTTGTTGAAGATGGCCGGGAGCGCAACGGCCCTTGTAACGCTTGTTATCGGTGTTGGTATTATCGCTTTGCTCGGTCTGGATGCTATTAACAAACGGTTTTTGGGGGCGTATGCTGTTTTGACCATTCTCGCTGCTTTGATCATCGAGAGCACGTTCGGTGTTTATGCGGGGATTATCGAGATGCTTGGGCGAGACCCGACTTTGACAGATCGAACCGTACTCTGGGAGGACGTGCTGGGGCTTGTCGAGAATTCACTCCTAGGTGCGGGCTTTGAAAGCTTTTGGCTTGGGGTTCGTCAAATGACCCTTTGGGAAAAATGGTGGTGGAGGCCCAACCAGGCGCACAATGGCTACATCGAAACGTATCTAAACCTGGGCTTAATTGGATTGTTCATTCTTGTAGGTCTTATCGTCTCGACATTTCGCAGGATAACGCAGCAGTTCCGACAGGATGAGGAGTTCGCCCGCCTACGAATGGGCTTTCTGGTTGCGATTTTGGCATATAACTTTGTAGAAGCCACTTTCAAAGGCGTTCATGTCATATGGACAATCTTTCACATTATCGCGATTCAGTGTCCGCCGTCTTGTAAGAAAGGGAGGCAACCGTATCAACGACAACGCACAGCGGAGTCGTGTGGCTCGGAGGCGTCTAATCGCCACAGGGCCCCTCATCCGCTTCCCGCCATGGAGAGGGAAGCGAGGGCACGTAGGCCCTAACCATTTCGGGGGCAATGCGCGGGGCGAAGGGGCCAGGTCTTGCATTCAAGCACCTTGCTTGCTTGAGGTTGCCGGCGCGTTGCAGTCTGGTTCGGCCTTGAGGCGTCGTACGGCGCGGCTCACCGTCGAGTAATGCACGCCGAAGAACGCGGCGATCTCCTGCATCGTGTAGACGCCGGTGGCGAAGGCTCGAGCCATGGCCTCGTCACGGTGGGTATACCGGCGCGCGATGCGGACAATGGCTCCTGTCATCGATCACGACAGGAGACCACCATGACCACGACCACCCGTGTGCGACGCACCCGCGCCGACTGGCAAGCGGTTATCTCCCGCGCTGAGCGCAGTGCTTTGAGTACCGCCGCCTTCTGCGCGGCCGAGGGGATCAGCACCGCGAGTTTCTATCTGTGGCGCAAGCGCTTGGGCGCGAGCAACCCGCCGCAGGGCGATGTCGGCGAGGAGGCGCCTGAGTTTCTCGATCTTGGCCTGCTGTCGCGGCCGGTGAAGATGGATACCGCATCCTGGGACCTCGAGCTCGACCTCGGGGACGGTGTCGTGCTGCGCCTGAGGCGTGGGTGATGTTCTTCCCCGAAGGTCGCGTGCGGGTCTTTCTCCACGGCCGCCCGGTCGACATGCGCAAGTCCTTCACCGGTCTGATTGCCCTGACCCAGCCGGCATTGGTTCAGGATCCCCTTTCGGGGCACTTGTTCGTCTTCGTCAACCGCCGCGGGGATTATCTGAAGGTCCTGTACTGGGACCGCAGCGGCTTCTGTCTGTGGTGCAAGCGCCTGGAACGCGGGCGCTTCATCAGTGATTGGCGCCGGCGCCAGGATCAGGAGCTCGACGTCACCGGGTTGCGGCTGCTGCTGGAGGGCATCGAGCCGGCGCGACGGCGTTTGCGCTATGCACGAGAAGCTGAAAAGAGAACCGCAATTTGGTAGAATTTGCTCATGAAAGCAGCGGCTTGTGACATCGTCGACGCCCCGCCGGAGTGGGCCGCCGAGCGCGCGGAATTGCTCGCGCGCATCGCCCAGCTCGAGCAGCAGGTGGCCTGGTTTCAGCGCCAGATCTTCGGCGAGAAGTCCGAGCGTCGTCCTGTCCTGCCGCCGCCAGAGCAGATGGCCCTCGGCGAGGGCCTCGGCCCGGCCGACGCGGCGCCGGCGCCCACCGCGCCAGTCAGCGCCCATCGGCGGCGCACCTCGCGCGACACGACCGAGCAGGACGACGACGCCTCCCTGTTCTTCGACCCCGAGCGGGTCCCGGTCGAGGTCATCGTGGTGCCCAACCCCGAGGCCGAAGGACTCGCCCCCGAGGACTACGAGGTCATCGGCGAGAAGATCAGCCACCGCCTTGCCCAGCGCCCGGGCAGCTACGTCATCCTCAAGTACGTGCGCCCACTGATCAAGCGCAAGGACGGCCAAAGCCTGCACTGTCCGCCGGCCCCGGTGGGCGTGCTCGAAGGCGGGCGGGCCGATGTCAGCTTCCTCGTCGGGCTGGTAGTGGATAAGTTCCTCTATCACCTGCCGCTGTATCGCCAGCACCGGCGCCTGCTGGCGGCCGGCATCGAGGTCAGCCGCCAGTGGCTGACTCAGCAGGTGCTGGCCGTGGCCTTGCTGCTGGCCCCGATCGCGGCCGCCCAGTTGAGCGGGATCCGCGCCGCGCGGGTCAAGGCGATGGATGAGACGCCGATCAAGGCCGGGCGCCAGGGGCCAGGGAAGCTCAAGAAGGGGTATTTCTGGCCGATCTGGGGCGATACCGATGACGGTGGGGGCGGCGACATCGTCTTCCTTTACCGACCCTCGCGTGCCGCGATTCATGTGCGCGAGGGACTGGGCGGCAACCGGGTCGACGGGGAGGTGCTCATCAGCGATGGCTACAGCGCCTATGCGCGCTATGCCGAGCAAACGGGCCTCACCCATGCCCAGTGCTGGGCGCATACCCGGCGCGCCTTCGAGCGCGCCAAGGACATCGAGCCCGCCGCCACGGCCGAGGCCCTGGAGCGCATCGGCGCCCTCTATGCTCACGAGAAGGCCATCCGCGAGGGCGACCTGCGCGGCGAGGCCAAGCGTGCCTATCGCCTCACCCACGCCAAGCCGCTGGTCGAGGCCTTCTTCGCGTGGGCCGAGGAGCAGGTCGAGCGCGCCGCCTTCCTGCCGAGCAATCCGCTGACCAAGGCCCTGCACTATGCGCTCGAGCGGCGCGAGGCCTTGAGCGTCTACCTCGACGACGCCGACGTGCCGATCGACACCAACCACCTCGAGCGCGCCCTGCGCCCGATCCCGCTGGGACGCCGAAACTGGCTGTTCTGTTGGACCGAGGTCGGCGCCGAGGCGGTGGCCACCCTGCAGAGCCTGATCGTCACCTGCCAGCTCCACGACATCGACCCCTACGTCTACCTCGTCGACGTGCTCCAGCGCATCGACCAGCACCCGGCCTCCGAGGTCCACCTGCTGACCCCGCGGCTGTGGAAGCAGCACTTCGCTGACAACCCGCTGCGCTCAGACCTCAGCCGATCGCTCCCGGCCGCGCAATAACGCCGGCCAGTTGCCGGTTACAAGCGCTCGGTGGGCCTGCCGGGCGGGCTAGCCGGCGAGAGGGGGCGAGTAGTTACCTCCAAAGTAAGATTTCGCGCCGATTGACAGTGACTGCCTAACGTTGCGGTAAGCCGATCCGCGCGCCACACCACACTGAAATATAGCCCACGACGCCGGCCGCGCGGGGTCGGCTTGACCGGCTCGTTAGCTGCCTGTTTTCTTCAGCAAAAGACGCGGCTCACGATAAACGACTTTCCGGCCAGATGTAGCCTCATATTCGCGTAAAGCTTCAACTATACGCTTGAGATCATGACCGTATTTTTCGGCATGCTCTTCTCGGAAGCGCCGAATCTCAGCGACAATTGGATCTTCTTTCATAGCTCCGCTCCAAGTTCCTCCGGAGAGCATAATACGAGGCTAACAAAACCGTAAGCCTCAATTACCGCGCTAATGGCGGCTTTAGTATGGGCGTTGTTGATATGTCTAAAATTCCAGGTAAGGAGAAAATCGATCCCGGATGCGGCAGCGATGGAAATATGGAGCGCATCTTCTTCGCTGGTCTTGGGTACGGCTTCTCTGATAAGCAATGCCTCAGAAAGAAGCAGAGCATCTTGGGATGCTCCTAGCAAGGGAATATCCGCAACCGCGTTAAGTCTACGTTCGGCCGTATCTTGATCTCCTTTGAAAATTTCCTGTATCACCAAAGCGGATACGAAAAGATCGAAGTTGCTTCTCTGATTTAGCCACCAGTTTTCGGTGATTACCTGACGAGCTGAGATGACCACGTCCCGACTTGGACGGGAGGTAAGATAGCTGACAATGGAAGATTCGATGTAAACCGACTCGGTCATCAGATAAGTCACTCAGATCATCATTTGGGGCTGTGCACTGCTAACGACACGCACAGCCCGCCGCTTGCCGGCCAGCCGCGCGCGTCAGCGGCGGCTGGCCGGCAAGCGGTCGGGCTTGTGCGCTGGTTGGGCGTCTTTGTCGCTGTGTGCCAGCCTCTTTGAGGCCGGTATGTTTATCAACGCCACTGGCTTGCGGGGCGGACGTGATACAACTTTTCTGGTTGTCTCAGCCTGGCGCCTCACCAAGTCTTCGAAAATGGCGTCCAGGTCATGATCATGCTCCGCTGCGTACGACTCCCTCAAAGCGCGGGTCTCAGCAACTATCGGGTCTTGGTACATCGTTCTAGGCCCCAAGCAATTCTGATGGAGTACAAATAACGGGGGGTTCAAAGCCATTTTCGCGACAAGCTCGCTCGATCCTGGGCCGCATGACTGCGTTAGCTATATGTGTGCAATTCAAGGTGAGTAGATAGTCGATACCATTGACTGCTGCTACCGCTACATGCAACGCGTCGATTTGGGCCTTTGGCGGGAAGGATCCGTCATTCAACATTACTCTGGCTAAATCTCTCGCTTCGTCTGAGATCCTAAGCTCCGGGATACCATCCAGCGCGTTGAGCCGTCGCGAAGCA
>NZ_JBDKXB010000037.1:0-24070 GCF_041197575.1 Thioalkalicoccus limnaeus
CGCCGCCGACGATCGCCGAGCTCGGCCGCCGGGTCGGGCTCAACGAGTGCTACCTGAAGGCCGGCTTTCGCGAGCACTTCGGCGGCACGATCGGCGCCTACGCTCGCGAGCGCCGTCTCGAACGCGCCCGCGACCTCATCGAACGGGAGGGCCACGGCGTACAGGAGGCGGCCCTGGCCGTCGGCTTCTCGAATCTCGGCTGGTTCTCGGCGACCTTTCGGGCACATTTTGGCTGCCTTCCATCACACCTTGCCCGCGGCGGCGGGCGCTGACCGCCGACCAGGATACGCTCAGGCCACTCGGCTCATCGTCGGATTCTCCCGATCCGATCAGCACTCCTCCCGCTTCGAACAGCATCGCCGGCAAGAAATGCGAATAATGCGCATCGGCATCTTTTGCCCGATCGGTTTCGCCGGTCGGGCCCAACGATCAACGGGTGGATGACGAGAGCGGCGATGACCGAACTGACCGGTGTTCCCGAGACCATGCTTTGGACCCTGCACAACCGAGCGAGCGAGGCGCTGCGCCCCGATGGCTTCATCCGTGACCGCGAGGCGGTGCGTCTCTACCAGGCCATCGCCTACGACTACGAGCGTCGCTTCGGCCGGCCGGATGGCTCGCATGCGACCCGCTCGGCGGTGTTCGACGAGGTCGTCGCGACGTGGATGGCGAATCACCCCGTCGGCACCGTCGTCGAGCTCGGTTGCGGGCTGGAGACCCAGTTCCAGCGCATCGACAACGGACGGGTGCGCTGGTTGTGCGTCGACGTCCCAGAAGCCATCGCCGTGCGCGAGCGTTTCCTCGCGTCGAGCGAGCGCTGCCGCTTCATCGCCAGGAGCGCGCTAGACCTCGCGTGGATGGACGAGGTCGAGACGCCCGAGGCGGTCTTCGTCACGGCCCAGGGGCTCCTGATGTACTTCGACGAGGCCGATGTTCAGCGGCTCCTGACCGCCGTCATCGAGCGGTTCCCAGGTGTCGAGATGATGTTCGACGTGATCCCGCGCTGGTTCTCCCGCCAATCCGTGGCGGGGCTGTGGAAGACCAGACATTACCGCGTGCCGCCGATGCCCTGGGGGGTGGGCCGCAACGAGATCGACCCTCTCCTCCGTGGCTGGTGCCCGTCGATCCGGCGGATCCGCTATCTGCCGTATCGGCGCTTTCGCGGCCTGCCGTGGTCCGTGGTCTTTTCGCTGCTGGCCGGGACACCGGGCCTGCGCAATCACGCACCGGGGATGGTGCATGTCGTGACCGGTGCCGAACGAGACTGACCGAGGGCAGCGCCGAACGATTCAGTGCCTCCCGTGCGGGGCAGGAGCCTTGCCATGTTCCGTCGCGATCAGCGACGGAGCGCGAAGGAATCGGAAGCCGCGTTGGCGATTTCCGTGCCGGTCTTTGGCCAGGACGGCCAATGGATCAGCGTCTTCCGCGGTCGCCGTGCTGGCAGGTCGCCCATCCCGGTAGCCCGAACAATGACCAGTCCCGCCCTGTCCTCCGGGGATTCCGACCGGAGGGATGGGTTCTCGATGAAAGATTTTTGAAGGTAGGGTATGCACCGATCGAATGAGACGAAGCTCACGATGGCCCTGGTCCTGGCCGGGCTGTTCGGCTGGCCTTGGCCTGTGTCTTGGGCCACCGAAGCGTCGAACGCTGCGATCCTGAACAAGGTCGATGCGATGGAAATGCCCATCCTGACGGTCACGGCGCGGATCGGCGAGGAGTCGCTCGCCGAGGTCCCATTCAGTGTCAGCGTGGTGGGTGGCCATGAGCTGGAAACCCGTCGGCTGACCAGCTTCGAACAGGTTCTTCGGCAGTCGCCAGGCGTCGACGTGAGTTCGTGGGGTGGCGCGAACGACGCCAATATCCGCATCCGCGGCGTCGGTTCGATGTGGCAGGTCAGTGCCGATGACAATTCGGTGGTGCTCAATCTGGATGGTGTCCCGGTGTCGGGCCGCCATGCGGCACTCGGTGCCTTCGATGTCGAGCGGGTCGAAGTCCTCAAGGGTCCGCAGGGCACCCTGTTCGGTCGCAACAGTCTGGCCGGGGCGATCAACGTCACGTCGCGTCGGCCAACCCGGGAGCTGGAAGGACATGTCCGCCTCGAGGGCGGCCAGGAAGGCCAGCAGCTCCAAGAGGCGGCGATCGGCGGCCCCCTGTCCGGGACCTTGATGGCCCGCCTGGCGGTCCAGAATGCCGGTTCCGACAACCCGATCGAGAACCTGGGCACCGGCAAACCCCTGACCTACCAGCGCGATCAAGCGGCGCGCGCGAGTCTGCTTTGGGAGCCGAACGCGCGCACATCGGCCCTGTTGATCGGCGAGTATCAGCGGCTCGGCGGCTATGTCGGGTCGATGATTCTGCGACCTTACGCGGACCCACCGGCCGTCGACCTGTCCCCCGATCTGATCGACGGCAATGAAAAGACATTTCAACGCTACTCGCTGGAGCTCAATCATGACCTCGCCGGTAGCCGCGTCACGTCGCTGACCTCCTTGGCCTCGACCGACTTGGCCATCAACAAGGCCTATGATGCGATCGTCATGGAGGCGCTCTACGGCCTGCCGATGGCGTATCCGGCGGCCGACGAAGGCGATGAAAGGGTCTTCAATCAGGACCTGCGCTGGGCGTCGTTGCCCGGCGCTCGGATCTTCTGGGTCCTCGGTCTCAACATCTTGCGCTCGGAACGGGATTTCGATTCGCGGGATTTCGTGACCGGCGCGACCGCCGATCGGCGCTTCGAGACCGACAGCGAAGCCCTCTACGGGGAGATCACCTACCCGCTGACGGAGGCCTGGAAGGTCACCGGCGGTTGGCGTCATTCCTGGGAAGACAAGACCTATGATGCCCGTTATGCGAATAGGAACATGGCCGGCGTCACGGACGACCGTCGCCGCTCGACCGACCGATACGACACCGGCCGCGTCGCCCTATCGTACGCCTGGACGCCGGGCACGAACCTCTACGCTGTTGCCTCCCGCGGGTACAAGTCTGGCGGCTTCAACGACTATGCCACCCAACCGGCGGACAGCGAACCCTATGACCCCGCCGTCTCCGATGCCTTCGAGCTCGGTTTCAAGTCCCGCTCCGCCGATGGCCGTCTGACGCTGAGCGGCGCGGCCTTCTATAACCAGGTCAAGGACGACCATCTGCTCGGCTACGACTATCAGACGATGGCCACTCAGGCGCTCAATGCCGATACCAGAAGCCACGGTGCCGAGTTGGAAGGCG
This sequence comes from Thioalkalicoccus limnaeus, assembly GCF_041197575.1. Taxonomy (NCBI): domain Bacteria; kingdom Pseudomonadati; phylum Pseudomonadota; class Gammaproteobacteria; order Chromatiales; family Chromatiaceae; genus Thioalkalicoccus; species Thioalkalicoccus limnaeus. The sequence goes on from NZ_JBDKXB010000037.1 coordinate 3,226, forward strand.
AATGGCGGGTTGGCCGCGGTCTGACGCTGTCCGGGGGCTTCAGCTACGTCGACGCGACCATCACGAGCGACGTCGCCGACGTGCAAGGCGGTCCGGTCGCGTCCGGCAACCGGGTACCGGATGTCCCGTACTGGAGCAGCCTGATCACGGTCTCCTATCAGCGGGCCTTGGGGGATCTGGCGGGACTCCCGGCGCCGGTGCTCAATGCCGATCTGAGCTACCGCTACATGGGCACTCGCCCAGCCGATCCACAGAACCATTTCGACCTGGATGCCTACCACAAGCTCGATCTGCGCCTCGGCGTGTTGTTGGGCGCGGCCGAGGTCTACCTGTGGGCCGATAATCTGCTCGACGAAGCCCACGACCTCTACGGCTATTGGTTCACGCCGACGGTTCAAGTCGGGGCACCGAGCCGCGGCCGGACCTTCGGCGTCGGCGCCAGCTACCTCTTCTGATCGATGCGCAGCGACAGCGTTTACCGCCGCCACCTCGGGGGGCGCCATGTCCGTTGACACCTCAACCGGCGACACATCAGGGTCGAGCCCTTGGGCCGTCATGCGCCCGGTCCAGGGCCAAATCCGCTTCGCGATGGGGCTTGCCGGGCTCGGCACCATCTTGGGTCTGGCCGCGCTCGGTTGTCTCGCCTGGGTCATCGAGCGGCTGATCGCCGCCCCGGGTGAGTGGCCCTGGCTGGCGATGGCCGGGGTGCTCGTCGGCACGGTGGGGGCCTATCTGCTGCGCATCCACGCGTTCGACCAGTCGCACTATGCCGCCTTCCGTCTCGAACAGGTGCTGCGCGGCCGGCTCGCCGACCATCTGGCGCGGCTGTCGCTCGGCGAGGTTCAGCGCCTCGGCGCCGGGAGCCTGGCCAAGGTCATTCAGGACGACGTCAAGGAGTTGCACGTTTTTGTTGCCGACAGCACACCGCTCTACGCGCGCACCTATGTCGGACCGGCGGTGACGCTGGTCGCCCTGCTGTGGCTCGACTGGCGCTTGGCGCTGGCGGCCGTTGCGGTCCTGCTGCTCGGCTTCGCGGCCATGACCTTGGCGATGCGCGACCGCGCCGAACTGACCCGCCGCTACCACGCGGCGCGCGAGCGGGTCAGCAGCGCCGTCGTCGAGTTCGTGCAAGCGATGCCGGTGGTGCGGACCTTCGATTCGGGCACCACGACCTTCGGGCGCTTCCAGCAGGCCCTCGCCGATTACCTGGGTTTCCTGACCCGCTGGTATCGCGAGGCGAGCCTGTCCGGGCGCCTCGGCATGGCGCTGCTCAATCCGATGCCGACGCTCGCCGTCTTGCTGTGGCTCGGCGTTTGGCTGACCTGGCACGACGCGCTGACCTTCTCGACCTGGCTCGCGGTGTTGCTGATCGGCACCGGCATGGCCGAGGCCATGATGCCGCTGATGAGCCTCTATCATCTGGTCGACAAGGCCAAGCTCAGCATCGCGCGCATCGACGAAGTCCTGGGCCTGCCGGTGCTGCCGCAGGTCGCGCCGGAGCGCGCCCGTCGGCCGGCCGATGCGAGCGTCGTCTTCGAGGGGGTCAGTTTCCGCTATGGTTCGGATAGGGATGGGGGCGGGGAGGGCGGCGAGGCGATCACCGATCTCAGTTTCACCGCCGCGCCGGGCAGCGTGATGGCCCTCGTTGGTTCGTCCGGAGCCGGCAAGACGACGGTCGCGCGGCTGATCCCGCGGTTCTGGGACGTCACGGCCGGGCGGGTCCTCATCGGCGGCGTCGACGTGCGCGAGATGCGCGCCGAGGACCTGATGGGCCAGGTCTCGTTCGTGTTCCAGGATACCTTCCTGTTCGCCGACTCGATCGCCGAGAACATCCGCCTCGGCGTGCCGGAGGCGGGCCGCGAGGCCGTCGAGGCGGCCGCCCGGGCCGCGCAGGCGCACGACTTCATCACGGCATTGCCGCAGGGCTACGACACCCGGGCCGGCGAGCGCGGCATCTTCCTCTCCGGCGGCCAGCGCCAGCGCATCACGATCGCCCGCGCGATCCTCCAGGACCGCCCGATCCTGGTGCTTGACGAGGCCACGGCCTTCGCCGACCCGGAGAACGAACTGGCCCTAGTCACGGCCCTGTCGCGGCTGATGCGCGGCCGAACCGTGATCCTGGTAGCCCATCGGCTCGCGACGATCCGCGACGCCGACCAGATCCTGGTGCTCGAGCGTGGCCGCCTGGTCGAGCAGGGCCATCACGACGCGTTGCTCGCCCGCGATGGCCGTTATGCCGCGCTCTGGCGCAGCTACGAGGGGGCCCAGCATTGGGCGCTGCAGCGCGATGCGACGCCGACCAGGGTGACGGCCGACGTGCCGCCGCGGTGCGAGGAAGCGACGCCATGACCAGCGATACTCTGACGAGCACGCCGGTGAGCCGGCGGCGCCTCACCCCATGGCAAGAGACCTACCGCCAGCTCCTGCGCAGCGCTGGTCCCCGGGCCCGCGAGCTGCGCGTGGCCCTGCTCGGCCTGATCGCCGCCGCCGCCCTTCAGGGCCTGGCGCTGGCCTGCCTGCTACCGCTCTTTTCGGCGCTGCTGCCGGTGCCGGACTGGCCAGCGGTGCTCGCCTGGCTCGCCGTCATGACGGCCTTGATGGGGCTCGCGACGCTCGCGCGCTGGCGCGCCCAGGGCTTCGACTTCGACGGCCACATGGCCGTTGCGACCCACGCGCTGCGCACACGCCTCGGCGAGCAGTTGCGCCGCATGCCGCTGGAGCGCTTGCAGGACAGGCGCACCGGCGAGGTCAACGCGACCCTGCTCGGCAACGTCGATGAGAACCTCAACTATGCGATGACGGTGCTCAATCTGATCCTGACCGCAGTGGTCACGCCGTTCGTCGCGGCGCTGGCGACCCTCGCCGTCGATTGGCGCATGGGGCTGATCCTGCTTCTGATCTTCCCGGCGATCATTCCGCTCTATCGCTGGCGGCGGCCGGTCTTCGCGGGCACGATGCGCGGTCTGGCCGTGGCGCATCAGCGCACCAGTGGCGACATCCTCGAATACACCCAGGGTCTGCCGGTGCTGCGCGCGGCGCGCTGCGCCGGCGAGCGGGCCGAGCGCTTGCAGGCGAGCTTCGCCCACCTGCGCGAGGTCCAGACGCGCGCCCAGCGCACCGGCAGTCGGCCGAAGGTCATCATCGCGAGCGTCGTCGAGCTCGGCCTGCTGCTGATCGTCGCCGTCGGCGTCACCTGGGTCATCGCTGGCACCCTCGACGTCGCGGTGCTCGCGGCGCTCCTGGTCATGATCGTGCGCTTTGCCGAGCCGCTGGCCAATTTCGTCAACTACACGGCCATCCTCGAGCTGATCGAAACGGCCCTCGAGCGCATCGAGGCCCTGCTCGCGATCGAGCCACTGCCGCAGCAGACGCCGCCGGCGGTACCGGCGCGCTTCGATATCCGTTTCGCCGGTGTGACCTTCCAGTATGCGGGGACCGAGCGCCCGGTGCTCCGCGAACTCGATGCCGAGTTGCCGGCGCGGCGGATGACGGCGCTGGTCGGTCCGTCGGGATCGGGCAAGACGACCCTGACCCGTCTCCTGATGCGCCACGCCGACCCGCAGCGCGGCGCGGTCACCATCGGTGGCATCGATGTGCGGGCCATCCCGCCCGAGACCCTCAATGGCCTGATCTCGGTCGTCTTTCAAGACGTCTACCTATTCGACGATACGGTGCTGGCCAACATCCGCATGGCCCGCCCCGAGGCCAGCGACGCCGAGGTCGAGGCCGCCGCCCACGCAGCCCAGTGCCTGGAGTTCATCGAGCGCCTGCCGCGGCGCTGGCAGACGCGCCTCGGTGATATTGGTGGGCGGCTCTCGGGCGGCGAGCGCCAGCGCATCTCGATTGCCCGCGCCCTGCTCAAGGACGCCCCGATCGTCGTCCTCGACGAGCCGACCGCGGCGCTCGATACCGAGAGCGAGCGCGCCGTCCAGCGGGCCATCGACGCCCTCGTGCGCGACAAGACGGTCATCGTCATCGCCCACCGGCTGTCCACGATCGCCGGCGCCGACCGCATCCTCGTCATCGAGGACGGGCGCCTCGTCGAGCAGGGCCATCACGGCGAGCTCCTCGTCGTCGGAGGCCGCTACCGCGCCATGTGGGATGCTCAGCAACGCGCGAAGGATTGGTACCTGGGGCTGGCCGGTGAGCCGGGGAACGGAAAGCAGTCGGCGCGATCGTTCTCGGCAACGTAAAGCGGAGAACGGACAACGGACAGGGAGTCCAAGCCAGGTCGAGGGTCTAGGCCGGGGCCGTGACCGTGCCTGCCGCAGCGGTGACAAGGAGACCGAATCCCTCGATACGAAATGAGAGCGGAGACTGGCATCAAGCGTTGCTGCACACGTCAGCCGCTGCGTGCTGCATGGCAACATACAGATCGGCAATGTAGCGACCCACGATGTCATTGCCCCATTCGCGGCGCGACCGCGTGCGAATTCGGCGCAGATCGAGCGCGGCAGACGCCATTACGGCGAACCTTCGGCTTCGCTGCGATCCAGCCGCGCCGTGTCGGTTTTGAAATCCCCACTGGAAACAAATGCCCGGCCCGCTGCCAGATCGCGGTAACCCGTGAGGATGGCCCCCTGCACAAGTGAGCCTTCGCGGCGCTCCATGTCACGGCGAAGCAGATCGCGCACATACTCGCTTGGGGTTTCGTAAAGCCCCCCATCACCCACCATTCGGTCGACGAACTCCACCAAGGGTTTTGAGAGACGGGCATTGATGCGTTCGGACATCGCAACTGAAGTGGACCCCGGATTTGAGGCAGCCCCTCGAGATAGAGCGACGAAGCGAGAGGCGCGAAGATGAAGCGCAAGCGCTACAGCAAAGGTTTCAAGGCGCGTGTTGCGCTGGAGGCGATCAAGGGGCAGAAGACGGCCAACGAGCTGGCCTCGGAGTAGGAGATCCACGTGACGCTGATCAATATCTCGAAGAAGCGGGCCTTGGAGGGGTTGCCGGAGGTGTTTGGGCCGGGCCGGCAGCGGAAGGGCGGTGCGCCTGGAGTGGGTCGAGCGGTACAGCAGCGGTTCGTGGAACGAGCTCATCGATCGCTACCACTACCTCCGCATTCAACGAACCGGCAATCGGTCTATACTTCAGCAGAGACGGGGAGCCGACCATGACCGCGATTACCGAGGAACAGATTCGCCGCCGCCGCTTCAACCTCGCCGACTATCACCGGATGGGCGAGGCCGGGATCCTCGGCGACGACGATCGGGTCGAGCTCATCGACGGCGAGATCATCGAGATGACACCCATCGGAAGCCAGCACGGTGGCCGCGTAAAGCGTCTCGTCTATCTGTTGACTCAGGCCGTAGCACAGCATGCCATTGTCGCCGCGCAGGACCCTGTCATCCTAGACGATTGCTCCGAGCCCAAGCCAGACCTCGCCCTGCTCCGGCCGCGGGTCGATTTCTACACGGCATCACACCCGCGGCCCGCTGATGTGTTGCTGCTGATCGAAGTCGCGGACACCAGCTTTCAAAAGGACCGCCAGATCAAGGTCCCACTCTACGCCCGCCACGGGATCCCGGAGACCTGGATCATCGATACCGAGCACCAACGCGTGCTGCGTTTCGCCGAGCCCAAGGATGGCGCCTACCAAACCGAGGAAGAAGTCGATCTGAGCCAGCCGGCTCCGTTGCCCGGTCTACCCGGGCGTACGGTGGACCTCGCAGGGTTGTTCTGACGATCCCGGCCACCCCCGATCCCGGCCACCCCCGATCTCGCCCGCCCGCGGACCGCCCGCCTGGGACGGGGCGCCCGAGCCGGCGCCGGACTGGGACCTGGCCGCTCAGCCCGAACCGGAGGTCGAATTCGATCAGCGTATCACCTGGTAGTCGCCGTCTCCTGCGGGAAGCGGTGCTGGAACCCCTCGTTTTGCCGCCGGCCGGCATGACCCCGGGCCCGCTCCAGCGCGCCGCTTCGGCCTGCAACGGGCGTCGCGCGAGGGCGGTCCGCCGTGTTTCCGGACCTTGACCTCATCACACCCCGCATTCACTACCGTCCTGTCTCAGCGCCGGCCTGGACCCTCAAGGCGGCTTGGATTTCCTATCCCACCCACCAACGCGCCGACGCTGTTCGGTGGCGCGCTCGCCGGCCAGGGCGTGGCGATCTATGTCACCGCCGAGGATGATGCCATCGAGGTGCACAACCGCCTAAACGCGCTGGGTCCGATACCCGACCAGCTCTACGTGCTGCCGCTGCCTGATGCCGGCGGCGCCGTGCCGCTGTTCGCACCCGACGCGGCCACCCGCGGTCCCTCGACCACGCCGGCGTGGATGGCGCTGGAGCAGCAACTGACCACGCTAGCCGGTCTGTGAGTGATCATCCTCGATCCGCTGCAGCCGCTTTGCGCACTGGATCTGAACGTGCCGGAGAACGGCCAGTTCGTCTGCTCGCGGCTTGCGGCGCTCGCGGCTAGCACCGGAGCGTCCGTGATCGTCTCCCACCACTTCGCCAAGCGCGAGGCCTCGACCCCAGAGCAGGCCCGCGAAGCGATCCGGGGCACCGGCGGCCTGGTCGATGGCGTGCGCTCGGTCTACGCGCTGTGGAACCCCAAGGAGGATCAGGCCAAGGCAATCTGCAAGGCGCTGGGGGAGCCCTTCGAGCGCGGCCGGGTCGTGATGGGCGGCGTGGTCAAGGCCAACGGTCGCGCCAATCTGCGGGTGACCACCTTTCTGCGTGACAGCCGTGGCCTGCTAGTGGACCGCAGCGATGCCGTCATCCGCGCCCGCCAGACCGACGTGGATCTGCTGCCGGACCTCAAGGCGGCCATTGCGCGGGCCGCCGCCGAAGGCAAGCCGTACACCAAGACCGGCGGCAACGGCGTCTATGAGCGTCGCCACGAACTGCCGGAGGCCTTCCACGCCATCGGCAAGCACCGGCTGGCCGAGTGGGTCGGCACCCTGCTCGACCGGGAAGAACTCGTCATGGCCATGGTCGACGGCTCGAAGCTAGTGAAGTGGCTGGACGTGCCCGATGGCCCCATGGCCAGTGGCGAGGCCGCCTTCGTCACCGGGCATCTGAAGCGCGCGAACGCGGGCCAGCAGAATCAGCCATGAGCATGCCCAGGGCCGACCTCCGTTCCCGACTTCCCGCTTCCCGACCGGGAACGCAGGGCCGGGCGGGAACGCCAAACCCAGCACTGGCGCGGGTTTCCAGCGTTCCCGGCCAAAGCCCTTCCCGGATGCGGGTGGGAACGCGCAAACCCAGCAACGACGCCACTTTCCCGGTTCCCGGCGATTCCTCTCTAAAGAGAGAGGGTGAGCATCGGGAATGCTCACCTCCCTCGATTCCACTGGCTGGCCGGACATGGGAACGATGCCCCGGCGAGACGGCACGGGTCCTTCCTGGCCGCATTCGTATACGGGGGGCGCGAGCGCGCTGCTCGGCTACCGTCAGGGTGCAAACCGAGGTTTGCAGGGTTTGCGGTTTGCACTTGGGGATCGCGACCTGCCTCGAAGGCGAACAGGGTAATCCGCGCTCCGAATGGGGCAACGAGTTCCTTGCTTACCCCCATTCCTGCCATCCCGGCCCAGACAGCCAATCCGAAAAATTTGTAGAAACGCCGTTACTTTTAATTGACAGGCAACATTCGGGGACCTAACATGGCACCTATGATGATTGTCGTAACGGCGTTTTTGCAAACATGAATCTTGGCGAGCTGGCTGAAGTACAGATGGGCTACCCCTTCCGGTCGCGTCTCGAGCACGACCAGCAGGGCGATGTCGCCGTGATCCAGATGAAAGACATCGACGACGCCAACCTGCTGCACGCCGAAGAAGCGATCCGAGTAACGCTGCCCAAGGGCAAGACCCACCACCTGCTGTGCGCGGGTGACCTGCTGTTCCGTTCTCGGGGTCGCAGCAATGGCGCGGCTCAGGTGCTGGAAGGCATAGGCCCGGCCGTGCTCTCGGCGCCGATGCTGCTGATCCGGCCCCACAAGGTGCTGCCCGCCTACCTGTGCTGGTACATCAACGCGCCGGCCACGCAGGCCCAACTGGCGGCGCTGGCCGAAGGCACCTCGGTGCGGATGATCAGCGCCGAAGCGCTGAAGGCGCTGGAGGTGCCGCTGCCTTCGCAGGCCACACAGCAACGCATCGTGCATGCAGCCGCCCTGGCCGAACAAGAACGAACACTGCTGGCCCGCATCGCCACCCTGCGCCAGCGCCTGACCACGCACCTGCTGATGAAGCTTGCCCACCCATCCCCAGAAAGGGCCACCCCATGACCGACCAGCTCACCCAACAAGACGTCAACAACACCGCCTGGGCCGCCTGCGACACCTTTCGCGGTGTCGTCGATCCGGCGCAGTACAAGGACTACATCCTGGTGATGCTGTTCCTGAAGTACATCAGCGACCTGTGGGCCGACCACTACGCCGAGTACAAGAAGGAGTACGGCGACAACGAGGAGCGCATCCGCCGTAAGTTGGAGCGCGAGCGCTTCATCCTGCCCTACGTCGAGTTCAAGGATGAGAAAACTGGCGAGGTCACCGACCGCTTTCTGGCCGACTTCCACGCTCTGTACGAGCGGCGCAAAGCGGCCAACCTCGGCGAGCTGATCAACATCGTGCTCGACCACATCGAGGAGGCCAACAAGGCCAAGCTCGAAGGCGTGTTCCGCAACATCGACTTCAACTCCGAGGCCAACCTCGGCAAGACCAAGGACCGCAACCGCCGTCTGGAAAACCTGCTGGGCGACTTTGCCAAGCTCGACCTGCGTCCCAGCCGCGTGTCCGAGGACGTGATCGGCGACACCTATATCTACCTGATTGAACGCTTCGCTTCCGACGCCGGCAAGAAGGCCGGCGAGTTTTACACGCCCAAACAAGTATCGAAGCTGCTGGCGCAGCTGGCCGCCCCCAAGCCCGGCGACCGCATCTGCGACCCCACCTGCGGCGCCGGCGGCCTGCTGATCGAAGCCGCCGCGCTGGTCGAGCAACAGGGCAGCCGCGACTTCGCGCTCTTCGGCCAGGAGGTCAACGGTAGCACCTGGGCGCTGGCACGCATGAACATGTTCCTGCACGGCAAGGACGCCGCCCGCATCGAGTGGGGTGACACCATCAACAGCCCCGCACTGGTCGAGGCTGACCGCCTGATGCGTTTCAACGTGGTGGTTGCCAACCCGCCCTTCAGCCTGGACAAGTGGGGCGGCACGGAGGTCGAGGCCGACCGTTACAGCCGCTTCTGGCGCGGCCTGCCGCCCAAGTCCAAGGGCGACTACGCCTTCATCACTCACATGATCGAAACCGCGCTGCCGCAAGAAGGCCGCGTGGCCGTGGTGGTGCCCCACGGCGTGCTGTTCCGGGGCGGTGCCGAAGGCCGCATCCGCCGCGCCCTGATCGAGGAAAACCTGCTCGACGCCGTCATCGGCCTGCCAGGCAATCTCTTCCCCACCACCTCGATTCCGGTCGCCATCCTGGTGTTCGATCGCGCCCGTGAAAGAGGCGGCGTTCGTGAAAACTGCCAGGACGTGCTGTTCATCGACGCCAGCCGTGACTACCAGTCCGGCAAGAACCAGAACGCCCTGCTCGACGAGCACATGGCCAAGGTGCTCGCCACCTTTCGCGCCCGACAGCCGGCGGACAAGTACGCCCATGTCGCGAGCCTGCAGGAGATCGCCGACAACGACTTCAACCTCAACATCCCGCGCTACGTGGACACCTTCGAGGAAGAGGAAGAGATCGACGTCGCCGCCGTCGAGCAGGAGATCGAGCGCCTGGAAGGCGAACTGGCCGAAGTGCGCACGCGCATGAAGCAGTACCTCAAGGAGCTGGGCGTATGAGCGGCGGCGAACTGATCCTCTACACCTTGGATGACGGCAGCGCCGCCATCCAGCTGCGCGCCGAGGGCGGCACGGTGTGGCTCACTCAGCTCGAAATGGCCACCCTGTTCGATACGTCCAAACAGAACATCAGCCTGCACATCAAGAACATCCTGGCCGAGGGTGAGTTGGTCGAGGCAGCAACCGTCAAGGAATCCTTGACAGTTCAAACCGAGGGCAAGCGCCGGGTTCAACGGACCAACCTGCTCTACAGCCTCGACATGATCCTGGCCGTCGGCTACCGGGTGCGCTCCCCGCGCGGCACCCAGTTCCGCCAGTGGGCCACCACCCACCTGCGCGAATACCTGGTCAAGGGCTTCGTGCTGGACGACGCCCGCCTGAAGGAGCCCGGCGGCTGGGACTACTTCGACGAGCTGCTGGCGCGCATCCGCGACATCCGCGCCTCGGAAAAGCGCTTCTACCAGAAGATCCGCGACATCTACGCCACCGCCGTGGACTACGACAGCAAGTCTGAGGCCGCCCAGCTGTTCTTCAAGAAGGTGCAGAACAAGATGCTCTGGGCCGTCACCGGCCACACCGCGCCGGAACTCATCGCCGGCCGTGCCGACCCCACCCTGCCCAACATGGGTCTCACCACTTGGGCCGGCGGCCGGGTGCGCAAGCAGGACGTCACCATCGCCAAGAACTACCTGAGCCAGGATGAGATCGAGGCCTTGGATCGCATCGTCGTCATGTACCTCGACTACGCCGAGGACCAGGCCCAGCGCCGCCGCACCCTCACCATGCGCGACTGGGAAGACAAGCTCGACGCCTTCCTGCAGTTCAACGAGCGCGAGGTGCTGACCCACGCCGGCAAGCTGCGCAGTGATGTGGCAGAGAAGCTGGCGCTGGAGCGCTATGAGAGCTTCGACGCCGCCCGGCGGGAGGCAGCGCGGCTGGCGGCGGATGCCGAGGACATGGCCGCGTTGGAGCAGACCGAGCGGGCTTTGGAAGGCAAGGGGCGGGGGAAGAAGAAATGAAGTCCGAATCCTCCAGTTTTCGATTCCTTGCTCAACTCTGCACGCGAATCACGGACGGCACGCACCAGACGCCCAACTACCAGGATCAAGGGGTGATCTTCATTTCAGCGAAAAACATCAAGGGCGGCCAGCTTGATTTCGCCGATAGAAAGTACATCACCCGCGAGGAGCACGAGTTCCTGACCAAAAGTGCTAAACCGGCCCCGGGCGATCTGTTGCTCACTAAGAGTGGATCGCTCGGTGACGTAGCCGTAATTCCAGAACTCGATTTCGAGTTCAGCATCTTCGAAAGTCTGGCGCTCCTTAAGCCACGCAGAGACCTTGTTGACCCGCACTATCTTTACCAGTACATCCGCTCACCCGACGCGGCTAGACACTTTCACGGAATAACGACAGGGCTTGCGGTCAAGCACCTACACCTTGGCGACCTCCGCAAGCTGAAGGTTTTCCTACCCCCGCTGAAGCATCAAAGAGAACTTGCGGCTCAGCTCTCGGCCTGGGACACCGCCATCCAGAAAACCGAGCAACTGATCGCCGCGAAAGAACGCCATTACAGCCACGAACTGTCGCGCCGTTTCTCGGAAGATCGAACGGCCCCAAGGAAATACCGGCTTGGCGAGATCGCTTACGTACCACAGAAGCTACCCGAATCGCCGAAAGCCGATGACGTCTACGTTCTGGTTAGGCTCTACTGCAAAGGCATTGAAAAGAATGAACGACAGAAGAAGGAACCGACAAAGAATGGCCGCCCCATTTTCAGAAGGAATGCAGGTGAACTTCTTGTCGGTCGACAGAACATCCATAACGGGGGCTTCGGAATTGTGCCGAAAGACCTGGATGGGTCACTAGCATCGAATGCAATCACGAGTCTTAGGTTCCACCCAGAGAAGGCTTCTGCCGATTATATTTTTTTCTATCTTAGCCGTCCCAGCCATTACAAGAAACTTGAGAGAGTGATGGGTGGCACAGGGCAAAAGGAAATTTCTGAGAGCCAGCTCATGACGCTCACCATCCCACTGCCGGCCCTCCACACCCAAACTGCCATCGCCCGCTACCTCAACGCCCTGCGCGACGAGATCAACCTGCTCAATCAATCGGTCGAGGCGTACAAGGCCCAGAAACGCGGCCTGATGCAGAAGCTGCTCACCGGCCAGTGGCGGCTGCCGGTTCAAGAGGAGGCCGACTGATGGCGCTCGGCTTCCGGCAGCACGACCCGGATCGCGATGGCACCCTCGAGGTCGAGGAAGTCCATCCCAATTTCGTCGAGGTCTACTTCGTACCGCCGGAGCGGAGTCTGGTGGAGGCTGGGCTCGACCCGTCGCAAGCTACTCGCTACAAAACCAAGCTGCTGGAAATCAACGGCCAGCACAATTTTCTGACGATCTATCCGATCAGCACATTCGGCGACCGATCCGATTTCCTGAAGCCGAAGTATGGCCAAATCGAGCGCATCACGCTCGACGACACGGACATCATCTCCGGGGTCGGCTGGGACGCGACTTCGACACCGGAGGACGTGCGCGATGTCCTGGAGAATCTGCCCTCCACCTTCACCAAGGACTACGCCTACGGGCTTGGCCTCGCGAAGCCGTACCGATTCATCATCGATGCAGTGCAAGAGCTGTCGGATTGCAGCGAAATAGTCATCACCAACAAACACGCCACCGGTCCCACGCAGGACGGCGACGGGATCTTCCACATCTCCACGCAGGACTTCGAGCAGGCGCGCGTCGAACTGAACAAGATTGACCGCCACGCGCAATCTGCTGTCCGCGCCGTGAAATGGACCGCTGCCCACAACATCCTGGCGGAACGGCTCGGGGTGCCGAAGCAGGAACCGAAAGCCGGCCGGCACCCCTATCGCAAGCTCTTCACCGCCGTGGCGGAGGGCAAGCAGGAGCTGTCCGAGGAGGATCAGAACGCCGTCATTGGCACCCTGACCAGCCATGCCGCCGATATCGCTGAAGATCAGCCGGAGAAGCTGGCGAAGCTACGCGGCGACATCGAGCTGGTGACGCTTGAAGCCCTGATCACCCGATATGAGGGGATGCTTGGCGAGAATCTGAACGAAGGTCACTGGCAGGAATTCTTCAACGAGAACCCCTTCATTCTGAACATGGCCTTCGGCTATCCCGTGATCAAGGTGCGGGACCAGGCATCGGTCGGTGGACGCAAGCTGTCGGGCGACGGGGAAAAGATCACTGATTTTCTGGTGAAGAACAGCCTGACCAACAACACGGCGATCTTCGAGATCAAGACGTCACAGACGCCGATTCTCAACAAGACACCATTTCGCGATGGCGTTTATACGCCATCGGCCGATCTGTCGGGTTCGATCAATCAGGCGCTCGATCAGAAGTACCAGTTTCAAAAGCAGATCGCCCAGATCAAGGACAACACCCGGCTTTACGACATCGAGTCCTATGCCGTGCATTGCTGCCTCGTGATTGGCAAGACGCCCGATGGCGATGACCGGAAGAAGTCTTTCGAGCTGTTCCGTCGCAATTCCAAGGACGTCGAGATCGTAACCTTCGACGAGCTGCTGGAGAAACTCAAACAGCTGAGCGCCTTCCTGCGCGCGGCCGAGGCGGAGAGCTGATCATGAAGTTTGCCTATATCGACGAATCCGGCAGTACCGAGGAAGGTGATGTATTCGTCATGGCGGGCCTGCTGATCGATGCCTACCGCCTGCGCAAGTACACCAACCGCTTCGACCAGGAATTGGCTGTCTTTCTGGCCAAGCACCCTGGCGCGCCGAACGAGCTCAAAACCAAAGCCTTCATTAACGGCCGCGGCGGCTGGAATACGGTTTCTGCCGACGACCGCAAACAGTTCCTCACCGATATGTGCGCGCTGGCTGCAGAAGTCTCGTCGATCTATGGCTTCGGGATGTCGTTCGAGCGCTTCAATGCGGCCTGCGCCAGCGGCACTTACACCACGCCATGCGCTGGAAATTACTGGGCGCTCAACGGGATGTTCGTCAGCGGTCTCATCCAGAAGAAAATGCAGGGCAAGTCCAACAACAAAGGGCTGACCGTCCTCATTTTCGACGACAACAAGGCCCATATGCCCAAGGTGTCGGACGGGCTCTATCTGGCCGAGCCGTGGTTCGACGCCTTGTACCAGCAGACGAAGAAGGTCAAAGGCAAGAATCAGTGGGGCGAGCTGAAACAGCCCCAACGCTTCGACCACATCATCAATACCGCCTTTGCGATCAAGTCGCAGCACTCCTCGCTCGTACAGGTGGCGGATGCCGTCAGTTATGTGTATCGCCGCCATCTGGAGCTCACGACACAACCGGAAGCCTGGGCGGGCGAGCAGGCCCTTTATGCCGGTCTTGTGACCAGACTCGATGCCAAGCGCGAGCGGCTGGGCCGCACACCCGATGCCGAGTGCATCGACTTCTACAACGCGGTCACGCACCCCGCCTGGGCGCTTTAGGGTATGACGATGGACAGCTTCCGCTTCGACGAGAAATACCTCTCCCAGATCCCGGCTCTGCAGGTGCTGGTGAATCTTGGCTACCAGTATCTGACGCCCGCCGAGGCGCTGGCCGCGCGCGGCGGCAAGGCCGGCAACGTGCTGCTGGAGGAGATCCTGCGCGAGCAGTTGAAAAAGCTGAACCGCATCCAGCACAAGGGCGGCAGCTACCTGTTCAGCGAGGAGAACATCCAGAGCGCCATCCAGCGCCTGAAGAACGTGAAGTACGACGGCCTGCTCAAGACCAACGAGGCGGTGTACGACCTGCTGACGCTGGGCGTGGCACTGGAGCAGTCCATCGAGGGTGACCTGAAGAGCTTTACGCTGACCTACGTGGACTGGCGCAATCCGGGCAACAACGTCTATCACGTGGCCGCCGAGTTCGCCGTGGAGCGCACCCGCAGCGTCGAGACCTGCCGACCGGACGTGGTGCTGTTCGTCAACGGCATCCCCTTCGCAGTGATCGAATGCAAGTCGCCCAGGGTCGAGGTGGCCCAGGCTATTTCGCAGACCATCCGCAACCAGCGCGACGAGTACATCCCGCGCCTGTTCACCTACGTTCAAACGGTCATGGCGGTGAACAAGAACGAGGCCCGCTACGCCACCACCGGTACCCCGGCCAAGTTCTGGTCGAAATGGAAGGAGGACGTGGCGGACGCTGAGTTGGCGCCACTGCTGGAGCGCCCGCTGCCGGAGTCGGTCAAGGCCTCGCTGTTCGATCTGGCCTTCGCCGAGCTGGGCGTGCGCGAGGAGATTGCGCCCTACCTGGTCGGCCGGCAGGTGACCGAGCAGGACCGCACGCTCTACGCCCTGTGCCGGCCGGAGCGCCTGCTGGAGATGGCCTGGGCCTTCACCGTGTTCGACGGCGGAGTGCGCAAGATCGCGCGCTACCAGCAGGTGTTCGCCATTCGCGAGGTCCTCGCCCGCGTCAAGCAGACGGACGACAGTGGCAAGCGCCGGGGCGGCATCGTCTGGCACACCCAGGGCTCGGGCAAGTCGCTGACCATGGTGATGCTGGCCCGCGCGCTGGCACTCGAACCTTCCATCCGCAACCCGCGCATCGTGCTGGTGACCGACCGGGTGGACCTCGACAAGCAACTCGGCAACACCTTCGCTGCCTGCGGGCTCTCGCCCGACCGTGCCGAGAGCGGCCGCCATCTCGTGGAACTGGTGTCCGACGGCAAGGCGCACATCGTCACCACGCTGGTGCACAAGTTCGACAAGGCGCTGGCCTACAAGAAGTTCAGCGATGCCTCGCCCGACATCTTCGTGCTGGTGGACGAAACCCAGCGCACCCAGCTCGGCGGTTACTCGGCACGCATGCGGCAGATGTTCCCGAATGCCTGCTATATCGGCTTCACCGGCACGCCACTCTTGACCCGCGAGAAGAGCGACGTGGCCAAGTTCGGCGGCGTGATCCATACCTATGCCATCGACCAGGCGGTGGCCGACGGCGCCATCGTGCCCCTGCTCTACGAAGGGCGCATGGTGGAACTGGAGCAGAACCAGGCGGCCATCGACATCTGGTTCGAGCGCCACACCCAGGGGCTGACTGACCAGCAGAAGGCTGACCTGAAGAAAAAATACGCTCGTGCCGAGATGCTGAACAAGGCAGAGCAGGTGATCTACATGCGCGCCTTCGACATCAGCGAGCATTACCGCCAGAACTGGCAGGGTACCGGCTTCAAGGCGCAGCTGGTGGCGCCCAACAAGGCGGCGGCCTTGCGCTACAAGGCGTTTCTGGACGAGCTGGGCGCAGTCACCAGCGAGGTCATCATCTCCCCGCCCGACGAGCGCGAGGGCTTTGACGAAATCGACGCCGAAGAATCCACCGACGCGGTGGTGGCCTTTTGGCAGCGCATGATGAAGCGCTACGGCTCGGAGGAGGACTACAACAAATCCATCGTCAATGCGTTCAAGAACGGCGACGAGCCGGAAATTCTGATCGTGGTGGACAAGCTTCTGACCGGCTTCGACGCGCCGCGCAACACGGTGCTGTATCTGGCGCGGCGGCTCAAGGATCACTCCCTGTTGCAGGCCATTGCGCGAGTGAACCGCCTGTACGAGGACGAATCCGGCAGCAAGGCCAAGGACTTCGGCTACATCATCGACTACGTGGGTGTGCTGGGCGAGCTGGATCAGGCGCTGACCACCTACAGCGCCCTGGAAGGATTCGAGGCGGCGGATCTCGAAGGTGCGCTGACCTCGATCCATGAAGAAACCAAGGCGCTGCCGCAGCGCCATGCCGAGCTGTGGGATCTGTTCAAGACGGTGAAGAACCGCCAGGACGAGGAAGCCTTTGAGCAACTGCTGGCCTTTGATCCGCTGCGCGCCGATTTCTACGAGCGGCTGTCGGCCTACGCCAAGACCCTGGCCATTGCGCTGTCCTGCGAACGTTTCATCACCGACACGCCCGAACAGAAGCTGCGCGCCTACAAGAACGACCTCAAGCGCTTCGTCAATCTGAAGGCGGCGGTGAAGCTGCGCTATGCCGAGTCAGTGGACTACCGCGACTTCGAGCCGCGTATCCAGAAGCTGCTGGACACGCACATCTCGGCCTCCGAGGTGGTGCAGCTGAACGCGCCGGTGAACATCTTCGACGAAGCCGCTTTCCAGAAGGTGGTCGAAGAGCAAGGTGCGGGCAGCGAGAAGAACCTCGGGGCCAAAGCCGACATGATCGCCCACGCCACCCGGCGCGCCATTAACGAGCGGCTGGAGCAGGACCCGGCCTTCTACGAAAAATTCTCCAGGCTGATTCAGCAGGCCATCGACGACTACCGCGCGAAGCGCCTGTCCGATCTGGACTACCTGCAGCGGGTCACCGAGATCAAGGACGCTGTGGTTTCGCGCAAGGGCGACGACCTGCCCGAGCGACTTCACGGCGACGCCGACGCGGCTGCCGTCTATGGCCTGTTGCACCCCTTCGTGGCGAACCACCTCAGCGACGACGAGCAGGCGCGGACCGCTGCTGCGGAAGCAGCCGTGGCGGTGTGGGATATCTTTCGCCGTAACCGCAAGGTGGGCTACTGGGATGACCTCGACGTCCAGCGCCGGACCATGAACGAGATCGACGATTACCTCTACGACGAGGTAAAGGGCGCACGCGGCATCACACTGTCGACCGAAGAGATGGACGAGATCATCGAGAAGACGATGCAGCTCGCCCGCCACCGGATGGCCAAGTGAAGACGATGACCGGAACGCTGACCTGGGGCACCGACACGATCCGCTACGAGGTGCGTTTTTTGGCCACTCGCAAGACGCTGGCCATTGAGGTACATCCGGATAGCCGCGTGTTGGTGCGAGCACCATTGGGCTGTCCCGAGCACTTGATCGCGGAGCGCCTGCAGAAGCGCGCTGGCTGGATCAGCCGGCAGTTGGCCGAGTTCGAGCGTTACCGCCCCCGCACGCCGGCAAGGCAGTACATCAACGGGGAATCGCATCTCTATCTCGGCCGGCAGTACCGGCTGAAGCTGGCGGAGGGAGATTCGGCCAACGTCAAGCTCACACGCGGCCAGCTTCTGGTCTCGCTGCCCGGCGAGCCGGAGCCAGAGCGCGTCAAGACATTGCTGCACCGCTGGTATCTCGACCGGGCACGAGCCGTATTCACTGAAGTCCTGGACGCCAGCCTGCTCCACTTCAAGGGCGTCGAACACCCCCGCCTGATCGTGCGCGCCATGCAGTCGCGCTGGGGTAGCCTGTCACGCGCGGGCTCCATGACCTTGAACGTCAACCTGGTGCGCGCTCCACGCTCCTGCATCGAGTACGTGGTGACCCACGAGCTATGCCACACCCGACACCGCGACCATGACGCACGGTTTTTCAAACTGCTGGGACAGGTGATGCCGGACTGGGAACAACGCAAGCAGCGACTGGAAGCGGCGCTGCTGTGAGGGGCACAAGGAGAGCGCATGGCCAATAGAACCCCGATGACCACCGCCGGACTTTCTGCGCCAGGTTCAACCGCGAACGCGATCTTACAAACCGCCACGAAACCCGACCGCCTGTCTCCGCAGTATTCTGCCTGGATTGAACAGCAGGACTTTCTCGCGTTTCTTCGCGCCGGACGCTGCAGTGAAGAGGTCGTCCTGTATGCAGGACTGACACATTGCTTCCTATATGGCATCGCGGTGCCATCGTCGGCCGTGACGGCAGTTGATGTGGATGACCTGCTGGGCTGGAGCTGCAACCCGTTTTCCACTTGGGGGCTATGTCACGGCTACCGGGAAGGCGCATCGGAGCGGCAGATGTGGATCGAGCCGCCCTTGAGCAGTTGCGGATCAAAGACGCTTGAGCTTGGTGAACAATTGCTGTTCATCCGTGAGTTCGATGGCCACCGGGATGACCGCACCTACGTCGAGCTCTCGCAAAAGCCGGTGAAGACGAAGTCCATGGTCGGGGAGTCCGGCTGGGCGAATTCCGCCCAGTCCTTGCTGCGCAAGCTTTCCGTCGCATAGTTCGCTTCCAGAACCCAGTTACACGCCCAACCGGCAATGGCCTGCTATTCTGTACAAATGCATGGTTTGCCTGTGGACTCTATCCGCACGCCGACATGGCCGTCGCCGCGCAGAGATGCCGAGCTGTTCCGTATTGCCGCCGCCGTCCCGAGCACACCATCCTCTACCAGATCATCCAGCAGCACCTGGAGACCTACCTCAGGCTAGCCCGTCTTCGACTATTCGCGTCCATTTTTCACGTAACCCGTTGTTGAACTAATCCGCTCCGCGGGCCTTTGGTGCAGACCCGCATCGAAGGCCATGATTAGACGAAGATTATAGGGCGAGCAGATCGCCCAGGACGGCCTTTCCGCCGCGGGGCTCCCGCCCATCGACCACACTCGGTCATGACCCAATCGGGGTCGTTGACCGAGGATGCGACGATGAGCGCGTTGCGCCAACGCATGATCGTGGCCATGGCGATGCATGGCTTCTCTGCCCGCACCCATGAGAGCTATCTGGCCGCTGTGCGCGGCCTGGCCAAGTACACCCGCCGGTCGCCCGATACCTTAAAGTCGGCGGATCTGAAGCGCTACTTCGAGTACCTGGTGCGCGAGCGCCAGCTGGCCCCGGCCAGCGTGCGTCTGGCCTATAACGGGATCCGCTTTTTCTACCTCCAGGTCCTCGCCTGGCCGGCGGTGGACTTGGAGGTGACGCTGCCCAAGCGCGCCCAGCGCATCCCGGAGCTGCTCACGCGTGCCGAGGTCGCGGCCATCCTGGCGGCTTGTGGCGACCGGCGTTATCGCACCATGCTGAGCCTGTGTTACGGGGCCGGTCTGCGCTTGAGCGAAGTGCTGACGCTGCGCGTCGCTGATATCGACGGGGAGCGCAAGCTCCTGCGCATCGCCCAAGGCAAGGGCGCGAAGGACCGCCTGGTGGTGCTCTCACCGAGCCTGCTCGAGGCGCTGCGCGCCTACTGGCGCCTATACCGCCCGCGCGAGTGGCTGTTCCCGAGTCGGGGCGGGACCCCGCTGAGCCCGACCGGCCTGCAGAAGGCCTTTACCGAGGCCAAGCGGCGTGCCGGGGTCAGCAAGGTCGGCGGCCTTCATGGGCTTCGCCACGCCTACGCCACCCACCAACTGGCCGCCGGCCTCGGCGTGGAACGGCTGCAGCGCCTGATGGGCCATGCCAGCATCCACACCACGCTACGCGACCTGCACTGGCTACCCAGTGCCAGCGAGGGCGAGCGTGACCTGCTCGCCAAGCTGGAGGTGGCCGATGGCTAAGCCCTCCCTGCAAGCGGTCATCCACACCAGCCTGGCCAATCTGGCGGCGACCCAGCCGCTGAGCCCCCGCCAGTGGCAAGTCTGTCATCACATTGGCGCTTGCCGCACCGAGGCCCTCGGTGGCCTGCTCCTCGAATGCGACGGCTGCGGGGAGTCGGCGTTCCTCTACTATGCCTGTCGCGACCGCCATTGCCCGCGCTGTCAACGCCTGGCCTCGCTCGCCTGGTGCGAGCGCCAACGCGCCGCGGTCCTGCCGGTCACCTATCATCACCTGGTCTTCACCCTGCCCGATATCCTCAACGGCTGGGTCGAGGTTCATCCCAAGGAGATCTACGATCGGCTCTTCGAGACCGTCTGGGCGACCCTGTCGGCCTTCGGCGCCGACCCCAAGCGCCTCGCTGGGCAGCTCGGGATGACCGCGGTGCTGCACACCTGGGGCGAGACCCTGGTGCGCCACGTTCACCTGCATTGCCTGGTGCCCGGCGGGGCGCTCGGCACCGACGGCACCTGGCACCCGGCGAAGAGCACCTACCTGTTCCCGGTGCGGGCGCTCTCACGGCACTTTCGCGGCGGCTTCGTCAGCCGCCTGCGCCGCGCCGTCGCGGACGGGCGCTTGGCACGACTCGATGCCGCTGAGATCGATCAGATGCTCGATGCGCTGATGGCCCGCGACTGGGTGGTTTACTCCAAGCCCTGCCTCACCCACACCGAGACGGTCGTTGACTACCTCGGGCGCTACAGCCACCGCATTGCGCTGAGCGACGCGCGGCTCGTGAACTTCGACGGCGAGCGCGTTGCCTTGCGCTACAAGGACTACCGCGACGGCGCGCGAGGGAAG